>JBDTMK010000180.1:0-6803 GCA_039934315.1 Pyrinomonadaceae bacterium
CTGATATCCTGGACACCAACCATTTTTACTTCAGCCGAGCGAGCTTCCCTCATTGATGTGACGATAATATAGCTTGCCGGGTCGCGGCAACTATCCCAACGCCAGGGAAATGGAATTCAGAGCGCACCCCGGACATGTATTGGTGCGCCTCAATTCGATATACATGCAATTTTTGAAGAGAAGGCCGGAACAGGGATTGGCCGTCGGAACTTATGTTATCGCGTCCGCGGAAATGTCGCGAAAGCGGGGAGAAGGGGAGACTATCAAAGTTGACGTCACGTCACATCACCTTCGTCCCTTTCTCCCTTCTCCCCTTCTCATTGCCCCCGCGTCTCGCGTCTCGCGTCTCCGCGCCGCGGCTAATTCGTCTTGACGAACAACTCCTCTGCGTTCCATATCGAGAACGGGAAGATTGGGCTCGGCGAATAGTTGCCGATGCGTGTGTTCGCGGCAGTGATAACGTGCCGGGCGACGATCGGCACGACCGGTGTCTCGTCGGCGAAGATCTGTTGGATCTCGTTAAATATTGCGGAGCGTTTTTTTGGATCGCCCTCGCGAGCTTGCTCTGCAAACAGCTTGTCGACCTTTGCTTCCCACTCGGTGGCCGGAGTTTTTTGTGACGGCTGCCATTGGTGAATGTCCGAGCCGCTCAATAGAAAATTTGCGTATGTGGTCGGCTCGACGCCTGACGGCGTGAGGCCGAAAAGCATCGCGTCGTAGTCGTAAGTTGCACCGGCAGCGGCCCCCAGCTTGTTCGACTCAACCGGCACGACGTTCATCTTGATCCCGAGCTTTGCAAGATCTTCCTGAACGACAGCGGCCATCAATTTCCGGGGTTCATTCTCCGCAGGTACCAGCAGCGAGAATTCCACTCGATTTCCTTGTCCATCGACGAGCTCAGGCGCTTCGGGCGTTCCTCGTTTCACAAAACCCGCTTCGGTCAGAAGCGTCTCCGCACGTTTCAAATCGTATGTTGGTTTCGGCAGGTTGGGATCGATCCACTCGTGATTGGCGGGTGTGACAAAACCATAAAGCGGAGTAGCCAACCCTTGCAGTGTCTTCGTCGCGATAGTTGTGCGATCGACGGCCGCCGACACGGCCTGGCGAAAGCGCTTGTCGGAAAACCACGCTTGCTTGACCGGATCGCCTACCGGTTTTCCTTCCTTGTTTGCCCTGCTGAGATTGAAAATGATGTGATCGACACCGAGGCCGGGACCGAGGTCATACGCCTTCACCGGCCCAGCCGAGTTGAGCAGCGAAGCATAATCCGTCCCGCGAATGCGGTCGACGATATCGAGCGAATTTTGGCTCATGCGTGTCATCGCCTGATTCGCATCGGGAATTATCTCGAACGACAGTTGATCGAGATAGGGCATCTGGGTTCCTTTCTCGTCCTTCCGCCAATAGTTCGGATTTCGTTTCAGCACGATGTGATCGCCCGCCGCGGCTGACTCGACGGTGAACGGGCCGCTCGTCACGATCTTTTCCGGCGCCGTCGTCACGTCCCACGATTTCGCGAGCGTACCGGCCTCGAGATCGGAATTTAAGATGTGCTTCGGAAGCACGCCGAGGTTATCGATGTAGGTCTCGACGGCCGCAACGGGTTCCGGAAAAATGAACTGCATGTTCCGCTCGTCAATTATCTTGGTCGCTATCGGCTTGCCGTTGATGGTCATCGAATCTATCCATGCCACCGCCTCGCTCTTCGGGTCGTACATGGCGGCGAGCGAGAAGGCAACATCCTCAGTGGTGATCGGATGCCCGTCGGAGAACTTGAGCCCATCACGAAGTTTCAGATCGACCGTCTGTCGATCCGCTGCCACCGACCAACTTTCGGCAAGCGCACCGCGATACTTTTGGGTCGCGTGTTCGAACTCGATCGGCCGGCCCGTCATCATGTAGAAAGAGACGAGAATCGAGGGTTCATTCGTCGCGACAAGATAGTTGAAAGTGGTTGGAGGAGCGGTCAGACGACATGCAAGTGATCCCCCGCGCGTGCCGGCAACTTTCGCCTCAAATTTTGAATCGTTCGGAGTTGTGTTCGAGGCCGGAGGCTGTCCGCATGACAACAATAAAACGGCGAATGAGACATACAGCGATATGCGTCGAAGCGATGTGAAGACCGACATAAATTAAATCTCCGAACTTGAGTTTTACGCGAGGAGCGCGCCGGGCATAAACCTCAGTGAGTTTAAAAGTTTCTATTTTGCAAATCAATGAACGATGTTGAAGAATAACGCAACCGTTTTGGGTCTCGCCTTCAGGCGGCCGGCCGACTAACGCCGGGACTCTAAAGCCTCATGCTCAAACTCATCGCAAGAAAACTGATGCAGGGATTGATGATGATCTTGATCGTCTCGGCGGTGACTTTTGCGCTTTTGAGTTTTGCCGGCGGCGATGCCGTCACAGCTCTTCGCGAAAACCCGCAGATCTCGGAGGCGACGATCGAAAACTTACGTCGCGTTTACGGGCTCGATAAACCGTTGCCGGTGAGATATTTTTCGTGGTTAAAAGGAGCGGTCGTCGGCGAGATGGGAGAGTCGATGTACTTCCGCGTCCCGGTAAGCTCGATCGTCGCATCGCGATTCATGAGCACCTTCTTTCTCGGGATCGCAGCATTAGCGATCGCGGTAGTCATTGCATTCGCTTTGGGAATCGCAGCCGCGCGCTATCGAAGCAAAACCCTTTCGCGACTCATCGAGTTCATCGTTTTCTTCACTGCGTCGACGCCGCGGATCGTCCTCGCTCTCGTCGCGCTCGCTGTCGTCGCGCAGCTCAGCGCATCGAACATCGACGCGGCGAATGTGGTTGGATTTTGGCTTGCGGCACTCGCCCTCGCCGCTCCCCTGATCTCAATTTTTCTCGCCCAATTTCACGACGGGCTAAGCCGAACCATGGGCGAGGATTTTATCCAGCTCGCGCGTGCGAAGGGTCTCAGCGAGGGCGTCGTCGTTGTTCGACACGCGATACGCGGGGCTCTGAATCCGGTGCTGACAGTATTTGGCCTGTCGCTCGGCGGAGTTCTCGGCGGGTCGGTGATCGTCGAATCCGTTCTCGGCAGGCAGGGCCTCGGTGCACTGATGGTTTCCGCGGTACGCGGGCGCGATCTACCACTGGTGATGGGAATCGTTCTCGTGACGAGCACGGCGGTTTGGCTGGGGAACACGTTGGCAGAGATTCTGCAGGCGGTGAATGATAAGAGGATGCGGGTGTGACGCGAAACTCTTTTCGCAAAAATGCTGCCCGCATCACGGGCTGGTTGATCGTCGCGGCTTTTATCTCCGTCGCGCTGTTCGCTGATTTCCTGTCGCCATACGATTATCGTCAGCAATCCCGGGCCGAGCCGTCGGCGCCCGCCAGCCGGATTAATTTTCGCGATGCGGAAGGAACGTTGCATTTCAGGCCGATTGTCTTTTCGAGAACTTTGAGTGATCCACTTCGTCTCATCTACATTGAAGACCGGACGGAGGCATTTCCCCTGGAATTTTTTGTCGATGGATACCCGTTCCGACTGTTCGGCCTGATCGAGACAGATCTTCATTTGTTCGGCGTCCGCGGAGCCACAAACGGCCCGGGCGTGAATCTTCTCGGAACCGATAATCTCGGCCGTGATCGATTCTCGCGGTTAATGCATGCAATTCGTTTTTCGCTTATCGTGTGCTCGCTGGGTGTGATCCTCGCGTGCGTGATTGGTACCCTTATCGGTGTCATCAGTGGTTACTCGCGCGGGTTCGCGGATACGCTGCTGATGGGAGTGACAGACGCGATGCTGGCACTCCCGACGCTGATACTCATTCTGGCCGTACGTGCGGCGTTTCCGCTCGAGCTGCCACCGGCGCGCGCCGCATTCCTTTTGCTGCTGATCTTTGCACTCACCGGTTGGGCCGAGATGGCGCGTCTTGCACGCGGGCTTGTGCTAGAGACACGCGAGCGCGAATTCGTCACTGCCGCAATCGCAACCGGCGTAACACAAACACGCATTCTTTTTCGCCATATCCTTCCAAACATTTCGCGGCCGCTTCTTACCCAAGCACTGCTCATGCTCCCCGCCTTTCTGCTTGCGGAGATCGCGCTTTCGTATCTCGGCGTCGGTGTTCAGGAACCCGAAGCGAGCCTCGGCAACATGCTCACCGCGGCGAGCGACCTCAATCAGCTTCGTGGCCAGCCCGTAAGCATTCTCTCACCGGCGATAGCTATTTTTATTTTCGTTCTCGGGATCCGCCTGCTGGCCGATCGCAAGAAAGTGAAAGGGACACAGGACGCTCCGTCGATTTAAAAATATCTGTGTTCTCCCGTGGCTGGTTTCTTATGAGTTCACAACGCCGGCGCTTTCATGTTATTGTTTCCGCGATTTCACCGCACACATCAACTAGGACGGAAAACTACGATGGCTATAAACAGTTCTGCCGAACGGCGAGTGTTCGAGCGTCGCTTCTTTCTCGCGATCGCGATCCTATTCCCGATCACGATCCTTATCGGATTCGCTCCGACTTATTATCTGAAAGGATTTTTTAATTCGCCGCCGATACCGAGCACCCTCGTTCACCTTCACGGGCTGGCAATGAGTCTGTGGGTGATCTTGTTCGCGGCTCAGGTCTATTTGATCCGGTCGACGCGAATAAAGCTCCACCAGCAGTTAGGAATTGCGGCTGTCGGTCTCGCCATCGCGATCTTCATTCTTGGCATGACGACCGGGATCGCATCGGCCGCTCGTGGAGGCGGTGTCCCCGGTATCCCGCCGCTGCAATTTCTGATCGTACCGTTCGGAGATATTGTCGTTTTCGCCGTCCTTTTCGGAGCCGCGGTCGACTATCGCCGCAACGCACCCAATCATAAACGGCTGATCTTGTTGACGATCCTGAACTTTCTCCCGCCCGCACTCGGACGATTCCCATTCGAGTTCACGGGCTCGCTGGGGCCAGTTTGGTTCTTCGGCATCCCGGACCTGTTAGCAATTCTGTTCGTCGTGATGGATACGTGGCGAAACAAAAAGCTCAACAAAGTGTTTCTCGCCGGCGCAATTTTTCTCATCGTCTCGCACTGGCTCAGACTTGCTCTTATGCCGACAGCCGCGTGGGTAAATTTTGCGACATGGCTGACCAGCTTTGCCGCATAGGTCCCAGCTTACGGATTCTTGCTATTGAAGTCGCGGATAAATCCCGGCGTAAGATCAGCGTTTCGGTTTGCGAGAAGAACGCCTTCCGGAAACTTGCTTACGTCGATCAGTACATCTAAGCCGCGCTGTTTTGTGTAGGCTTCGAGGGCCGAGAACACACTGGCCCGAATCGGATTCGTTAATGTTGCCAGACGCTTTGCATATGCGACCCTCGCGTCTTCCTGTTTCCGCTGTATTTCGATCTGCAAAGCTTGTGCCTGTTCGCGTCGGGCTGCCAGTTGAGCGGGCGGTGTATTCGCCGGCGGCTGCTGCAACGTGCCGAATCGATTAAGTAGCTGCGTGATCTCATCCCGCTTTGGCTTGAACTCGGTGTCGAGCGTCCTTAAGGCATTCACAAGCCGGGTGATCCCGCCGGTTGAATTTGAGAATAATTCTGAATTGATGATTCCCACCTTTGCAGGTGTGGTTTGAGACGGCGCCTGGGCATTGGTCAGTGATGCAACCGTCAAAATTGAAGCCAGCAATATGAATGATTTCACGAATGTCATAGTAGATTTCTCCGGATTTTTTATTCTAGATTGGACACAGTATAGATGCACGATCCGCAAAGTTGTATAGCTTGACTTGGAAAACACAATCACGTAAAACTTTACCTAATTTTCAGATTCGAAAGCTCACGCTTAAGCTGCAGAACAGTCGGGCTTTAATGACACAATCAAACGAAGAGTTGACCGGAGGTAGATCGGCCTGATGGCATCGAACTTGGTTCAGATTACGCGGCGCGGTTTTGGCGAGACGGCGCGAAAAGACCTTTGGTGGCTTCCGTCACTCGCGACGTTCCTCGGCTTTTCGGCGTTCATCGCGTACTCGACCTGGGCTGCATTTCAGGGTGAGCATTACCGATTTGGGCCGTATCTCTCGCCATTTTATTCGCCCGAGCTTATAGGATCCGCGACGGCATGGTTCGGGCCGAAGCCGGGCTGGATCCCAACGTGGATACCGTTCACCGGCGCCCTTTTGATCCTCTGGGCCCCAGGCGGATTTCGATTCACCTGCTATTACTATCGCGGAGCTTATTACAAAGCATTCTGGGCGGATCCGCCCGGATGTGCGGTCGGCGAGCCGCGCCACAACTATCGCGGCGAACGAAAGTTTCCATTAATTATCCAGAACATTCATCGCTACTTTTTGTACCTCGCGCTGCTGTTCATCGTCATTCTCGCGTACGACGCGTACGAGGCTTTTCATTTCTCGAACGGTTTTGGAATTGGTGTAGGGACGATCATTCTTTGCATGAACGTCATCCTGCTCGGTTTGTATACGTTGGGCTGCCATTCGCTGCGACATCTAGTCGGCGGTCGTAACGATACACTGTCAAATAAACCAGTCCAGCATGCGCTGTGGAGATTCGTCAGCAAGCTAAACGGCCGTCACATGATGTTCGCGTGGTTCAGTTTGTTCTGGGTGGGATTCTCGGACATTTATATTCGGCTGTGTTCGATGGGAATTTTTACAGACTATCGTTTGTTGTAGGCGGTTGGCAGGAGCAGTTGGCAGGCGCGGGCAGCTGTCGAAATTAACAGCGGCGCCATTTCGTAGTTGGCTAATAAATCATAGGAGCTCCCGCACTATGGAAGGTCATAAGAGCCTTAGAGTTTTTCAGTTGGCCTATAAACTTGCGATGGAG
>JBDTMK010000181.1:0-6786 GCA_039934315.1 Pyrinomonadaceae bacterium
AGTCGGCCCGTCGGCGGCTCGCTGAAAGCAATATCGCATTGCTTTGCGACACCGAAGAGCTGTTTCAACTGGGTACCCACTTTAGCGAGTTGCTTGCATCAAAACTCGAAAACAGGGTTGTCGTATTCCGCGACGAAGATGCCGCCGTCAGCTGGCTCACAACAGATTCGTAGATAACTCGGCACTCCGGTAAAAGAAGAGGCCATGCGATATCGCGTGGCCTCTTCTTTTTCTCCTTAACTCGGTTTTGTGCCGCCGTTACCCGGACCGTTTTACAACCAACTATCACGCAAACCAGCCCAATCCAACGCGATGAGCGAAGACAAATCGCTCGGATCCCGACGTTTCGATCATTACAATGTCGACGCAATACAATCGGAGTGCAAAAATATTGCGCTCCGTGCGAATGTCAGATATATTCCGACCGTAACTAACCGATTGTTGCGGAGATGATTTCTGATGAGACTGTTTAGCATTTTCCTTTGTAGCTTTTTCGTGGTCTTCCCTTGCGGCCAGGTTATTGAAGTCAGCGCCTGGGGCCGCCATTACGTCTCGAACGACAAGACCAAGAAGGAAGTCTCGAAAGCTCCCGCGTCGGATGATAAAAAGTCTGGGAACGGGCTGACCGGTATAAGGGAAGTTATCCCGTCCGATGCCCGTCAGCGCTACCAGAGCTGGAAAAATGAGTTGCTTTCGACCGAGTTTGGCCGGAACCGACCTTCTTAGGTCGCAGCTCAGGACCCACCCGCGGACGAACGAGGGCGGCTTCTGGCACAAGAAGATCTATCCGTATCAAATGTAGCTCGATGGCCTCTATATGGGCGAGCCGTTCTATGCCGAATACTCCGCGACCTTTAGCGAAGATAATTGGAACGACATCGCTAATCAATTTGTCTGGATGGAGCAGCATGCACGCGATCTGAAGACGGGGCTTCTCTATCACGGCTGGGATGAGTCGAAACAGCAGCTCTGGGCCGATAAAACGACGGGACGCTCGCCGCATGTGTGGGGACGGGCGATGGGCTGGTACGCGATGGCGCTCGTCGACACGCTGGAGCAGTTTCCAAAAGATCATCCCCGTCGTGCGGAACTCGTCGCCATTCTGAATCGCACCGCTGTCGCGATCGAAAAATATCAGGATGAAAAGTCCGGCGTATGGTGGGACATCGTGGATCTCGGAAATCGTGAGAAGAATTATCTCGAGTCTTCGGGTTCGGCGATGTTCGTGTACTCGATCGCCCGCGGCGTGCGCGAAGGCTACCTTCCCGAAAGATTTATGAAAGTCGCGACACGCGGCTGGACCGGCACCAAGCGCGAGTTTATAAGGACTAATGCAAAAGGCGAGATGGATTGGGAAGGCACGGTTTCGGTCTCGGGCCTGGGCGGCAATCCATATCGCGACGGCAGCTTCAATTACTACATGAGCGAAAAGCTGCGGACCAACGACGCGAAAGGTTTAGGGCCGGCGATCAAGGTCGCGCTTGAGATGGAATCGTACGAGCGAGGTTGGACGGGTCGGGGCAAAAGGGTTTTGCTGGATAATTTCTTCAATCATGAAATTCGGAAGAATAAGATCACCGGGCGGCGACGAAGTCTGGCATTACAAGTGGAATGAAATGCTCGACTCGGGTTTCGACGCGTGGGGCAAGATATTCAAGTCGCTCGGGGCGTCGACCGAAACGCTTTCGGCCGCACCGACAACGGCGAATTTAAAAAAGGCGCACGTCTACATAATCGTCGACGCTGACACTGCCAAAGAAACTGCAAATCCCAACTTCGTCGGGCCCGAGCATGTCCACGCGATCGCCGACTGGGTAAAGCGCGGCGGGGTGTTGGTGTTGATGGGAAATGACGGGTAAAATGCCGAGCTCGATAAATTCAACACGCTGGCCGACGAGTTTGGAATTCAGTTCAACAAGGATCGGAAATTCGAAGTCATCAACAACGACTACAAGATGGGCGGTGTCGATATCGCGGCCGGTAACGAGATCTTTAAGACGGCACGGAAGATCTTCGTAAAAGAGGTCTCGACGTTGTCGCTATCCGGAAAAGCACGCGCCGCTGTCTCTGTGAACGGTGACAACATCATCGCAATTGCAAAGCACGGAAAGGGATCTGTCTTTGTGATCGGCGACCCGTGGCTCTATAACGAGTATGTCGACGGGCGAAGATTGCCGGCCGAGTTTGAAAATTTTAAGGCGGCGGAAGATCTGAGCAGGTGGCTTATCAGACGAGCCAGGAAGACTCGATAAGGAGAAACATCTAGTTCGTTAAGCTCGCGGTCTATGACCGCGACGCCGGTCAAAGAGCGGTGGCTTCAAGGATGGAAATTAAATTTCGAAACTTTATGCATCGCAACTTACTTTTACTAATCCCCATCGTGGTCGGAATGGCGATTGTGTCGGCCGGACAAACCGGAGTTCCCTCTTCATCGACAAAGCCGTTTGTCGTGAAGACAAGACAACAGCTCTCAGACATCTCCCGCGAGCTTGAGAAACAAGACGGCAATAAGAACCTCGACATAGTGCCGGCCGCCGGCACCCAGATGCGGGTCGCCGTATTCCACGATGAGAAGCGCGAGAATGATAACTTCGAGGTCCACGATGAGTCGGACGATATCTACTACGTGCTCGAGGGGACTGCGACTTTGGCGTTGGGCGGAACGCTCTCCGAAGCAAAGGAAATCTCGCCCGGTGAATGGCGAAGCAAGACGGCGTCGGGCGGACAGCAGATTCGAATTCAAAAAGGCGATCTGATCGTCGTGCCTCGCGGGACGGTTCATCAAAGGACAGTCACAGGCAAGGGTTTTTCGATGATCCTCATCAAAGTTTTCGCGGAAACTGCAAAGGCGCAGTGAAGACCTCGTGGCTTCGAGATCAGGGATAGTTACTCTACTATTAGAGACGACGAGACCGCAGAAATCAACGGTATGCCGGGAACAAAACGAGGCATTTTCAAAAACCTCAACTCCGAGAAGAACGGGACGACCGCGGAGGAGGTTGTCACACGCCTTCGGGACATGATCCAGAATGGCGAGCTCGCACCTGGTGATCGACTGCCGCCGGAACGTGATCTTGCAAAGCTGCTCGGCGTCAGCCGTCCGACTTTGCGTGCTGGTATCCGGTCGCTGACAACCGTCGGCATCCTTCAATCGAAACAGGGAGCCGGTACGTTCGTCGCCGAAGCCGAAGAATCTCCGACTCTGGATACCGGCGCGCTGAAATTACTTTCCGCCCTTCACGGATTCACTTCAGACGAAATGTTCGAGGCGCGTCTCGCACTCGAAATGAGCATCGCGGTCCTCGCCGCCGAACGCGCGACCAGCGAGCAGATGGCCCAGCTCGCGGAAGAGATCGCCGGAATGTATGCGTCGGTCGAGCGGCCTGAGCAATATCTGGTTCACGACATGCAGTTTCATCAGACGGTGGCCGCTGCATCAGGTAATCGCATCTTGACCGCGCTGATGAATATGGTGGCGTCGATACTTTTCGAATATCGAAGCAAGACCGTGAAACGTGCGACCGATCTCAAAGATTCCGCGGAGCAGCATCACAACATCTATCGAGCGATTCGCGAGCACGATCAGGAAGCCGCTCGCCAGGCGATGAGATTTCACCTCACCGCGACGCAGCTCGCACAGCGCCTCGAGGTCGACGAAAAGACGCGTGCAAAAGAAATCGTCAGGAATGGCCGCCGGAAATAATTGAAAGAATCTCTGTCGACATTTTTCCTTTTCTGCTTCCTGGCGGTCTCAGTTTCCGCTCAGGCTCCCGCGCCGTTCGTTTCTCAAGTGTGGACCTCGGACAACGGCGACGGCACATACACCAACCCGATAATTCATTCCGACTATTCCGATCCGGACGTGGTTCGGGTCGGCGAGGATTACTACATGACGGCGTCGAGCTTCAACGCCGCGCCCGGACTGCCGATCCTCCACTCCAACGATCTCGTGAATTGGCGTCTCATCAACTACGTTTTTCGCGAACAGGAACCGAGAGATATCTTTACAAAGCCGCAGCATGGCGGTGGCGTTTGGGCTCCTTCGATCAGATTTCACAACGGCGAGTTCTATATTTTCTATCCCGACCCTGACTTCGGCATTTACATGACCAAGGCAAAAGACCCTGCCGGAGAATGGTCGAAGCCGCTATTGGTCAAAGAAGGAAAGGGCTGGATCGACCCGTGCCCGTTGTGGGACACGGACGGCAAGGCGTATTTGGTTTCCGCTTTTGCGGGAAGCCGTGCAGGGATAAAAAGTATCTTGCTCATCAGTCGGATGAACCCGGATGGAACGAAACTTTTAGACGATGGCACGTTGGTTTTCGATGGACACGACGCACATCCGACCGTCGAGGGGCCGAAGTTTTATAAGCTGAATGGCTACTACTACCTCTTCGCTCCGGCCGGGGGTGTCGCGACGGGCTGGCAATTGGTGCTGCGCTCGAAAAGCATTTACGGCCCGTATGAAGAGAAAATAGTTCTGGCTCAAGGGAAGACGCAAATCAACGGTCCGCATCAGGGTGCTCTAGTCGATACGCCCGATGGAAAAGAGTGGTGGTTCATCCATTTTCAGGATCGAGGGCCTTACGGTCGGATCGTTCATCTGCAGCCGACTGTTTGGAAGAATGGTTTCCCGGTGATCGGCGCGGATCCCGACGGGGACGGGACGGGTGAACCCGTGCTCCGTTATAAGAAGCCAAGTGTCGGCAAGACGTATCCGATTGAAACGCCCGCGGACTCGGACGAGTTCAACGAGACACAACTCGGGCTGCAATGGCAGTGGAGCGCGAATTACAAATCGGAGTGGGCATTCCCGGTTCCACAGCTCGGAGTACTGCGAATGTCGTCGGTCCAAACGCCCGTGGATTTCAAGAATTTGTGGGACCTGCCAAACTTGCTGCTGCAGAAATTTCCGGCGGAGCAGTTTATAGCTACGACGAAGGTCGCCATATCCGCGCGCTTTGCGGGTGAGAAATTTGGATTCGTTGTCATGGGCCTCGACTATTCTTACGCAGGTGTGTCCTTTAAAGACGGCAAGTTGTACGTCGCACAATCTACCGGCCGCGACGCTGACAAGCGGCTCCCGGAATTCGACAACGTGCCTTACCTATTGACCTCGCGAACATTTTATCTGTGGGTCAAAGTCGTGGCCGGAGGAACGTATTCTTTTAGTTTCAGCGTCGACGGGAAAGCGTTTACAAATCTCGGCGTGCCGTTCAAGGCACGAGAAGGACGATGGATCGGCGCAAGGCTTGGGTTCTTTTATATCCGCCCCGGAAAGTTCAACGATGCCGGATCGGCGGATATTGATTGGATAAAGTTTGAGAGGTAAAGAGAGAATTAGGTAGGGTTTTAAAAGCACCAAAGGTGCGATTTAATCTAGCCAGGAGCCACGCCCCTGGAAGTTCCGGGTCGACACATAAGCCGCAACGCGGCGAAGTAATTTATAAAACAATTTACACCGCACCGTTGGTGCTTGATTAAGAAAACAATGCTTTCCAGGAGCGTTGGCCCTGGCTACATTACTGCCGCACCTTTAGTGCTAACTCTTTTCTCACTTTCTCGCTTCCATAACTATCTCTAAGTATTTCTTAGCCGCATTCGTAATATCACTCGCACGACCTTCCCGCACGGCCTTCAAGTCGACAAGATCCGCTCCTACGCCGATCGCCTCCGCTCCCGCGCGAATAAAATCGGCAGCGGTTTCCTGATTCACTCCGCCGGTTGGGATCAGCCTTAGATTCGGCAGCGGCGCTTTCAACGATCGAAGGTACTTCGCTCCTCCCATGGCATCCGCCGGGAACACTTTTACAGAGTCCGCTCCCGCATCCCATGCATTGACGATCTCAGTCGGTGTTAACCCCCCGGGCATGACGACGATCTCACTTTCGTTGCAGTAAAGGATCGTATCCAAGTTCGTCGCCGGACTGACAATAAACTTCGCACCCGCCGCGATGCATTCGCGAGCGGTTTCTGGATCGAGCACCGAGCCCGCTCCGATCAACAGATCTTCACGTTCTGAAAGTTTCGCCATCAACTCTACGGCGCCCGGCACCGTCATCGTGATCTCGACCGTCGTTATTCCCCCGGCGGCGATGGAGTCAATAACCGCAAGAGCCTCTTCCTGCGAAGAAGCTCTTATGACCGGGATAACGCCGCCCGAAATAATTCGGGATATTGTTTCTGCTTTATTCATATCTGATCGCGGCCGGTTCAAGCCTTGGGGCAAGCAAGTGAATTATAAGCAATGCGACCAAATAAGCCGAAGCTGCGATGATGAAGATCGGCACATAGCTGCCGGTACTCTGCAAAATATATCCGACGAGGGGGCAATGATCATTCCGCCCACGGCTCCCGTCATGCCGCCAATCCCGACCACGGAGCCGACCGCCTGCTTCGGAAACATGTCTGACGAGATCGTGAAAATATTAGCCGACCATCCCTGGTGAGCCGCGGCCGCGATACCGATCAGAACGACGGCGATCCAAAGATTGGATGTGATCGAAGCAAACACGATCGGCACGACCGCGAGAGCGCAAATAAGCATAGCCGTTTTGCGGCTTCGGTTGATCGACCATCCGCGTTCGATCATCGCGCTGGAGATATAACCGCCACCGACGCTGCCGATGTCCGCGATGATGTAGATGACGGCTAATGGGAGCCCGAAATTCTTAAGATCCAGGCCGTGCTGCTTGTGTAGAAAATCCGGGAGCCAGAAAAGATATACCCACCAGATCGGATCGGTCAGGAATTTTCCGATACCAAATGCCCAGGTCTGCCGGTGCG
>JBDTMK010000182.1:0-6696 GCA_039934315.1 Pyrinomonadaceae bacterium
TTTTTTACGTTTTCACATTTTTAATCCGTTACATAAATTCTCTGCAGCGCCTCGAAGTCCAGCAAACGAATATCGACGTCGACCGGTGTCCCCGAAAAGCGCTTCGTGTTGAGGCTCTTCCGGAGTATTTCTTCGTCTTCGAAATTTAGCTGAGTCACAAGAACAACCATCAACCTGACCTGCATTGCGACGTTCATCTGTTCGATGATCGTCTTAACCCGACCCATCTTCCGCATCATCGAATCGATGCGCTCCTGACGTAGTTCCGGACCTACCAGAAATGAAACTTCTGCGCAGATGATCATCTCCTGTTTGACGAGGACCGCGTCGAACGGAGCATCGCCGAGACTTACATGGCGCAGCAACGGGACCTGTTCTTCCTGCTGGATCTGCCTGAGAGCGAGGTCTTCGGCGACCATGTAAGCAGATTGTAGATCGCTTATCTGCTCGGTGCTTACTTCGAGGATCCGCGACAGTTCCACAACTTCGATATTCAAACTCTCACGCTGAATTTCGGGAAGAGCCGATTCCCAGTCGATCCGCGATTCGTCGCCCGCCGCGGCGAGTCTGCGTATCGTGCGCAAACTCAGAATCGAATAGATGCCGAGCCCGGCGAGTGCAATCGCAAAAAGAGCAACGAAAGGCCAGGCCCGCAAAAAGATTCCCATGATAAGGCCTGCCGCGAGACAAGCCCCAACCGTTACGCTCAGACCAATCAGTGTAGACACCGACTGATGCTGAGAGAAACGGACAAATGTATTGTCGAGTGGCTTTGACATCTGGGGTCGTAAATCGTAAATAGTGAACCGTCCGTTATGTTCTCTCCCGCCTATTTTCTATTCACGATTCACTATTTACTAACGTTCACGATTCATTCGCTACCGCACGCTCGAATGGAATATCTTCGAAGTGCGTCATCCGTTTGAAATCGCTGAACCGCTGATTGATCTCCGGGTAGTCGAGCCCATCAACGCGCTCGGTGCCGAATTTTTCGACGTTGAAGGAAGCCATCACCGATCCGTAGATCATCGCCCGGCGCATCGTGTCGTCGGTCATCTCTTTCTGACTCGCGAGATATCCCATAAACCCGCCGGCAAATGTGTCACCGGCGCCGGTCGGATCGAATACGCTTTCGAGCGGGTATGCAGGAGTCGAGAAAAAGCTGTCCTTGGTGAAAAGCGTAGCGCCGTATTCGCCGCGCTTGATGACCACCGCTTTCAAGCCGAAGTCCATTATTTTTTTCGCGGCTTTGTGAATGTTTGGCTCGTCCGTCAACTGTCGAGCTTCGGCGTCGTTGATAATGATGCAGTCGACGACTTTGATCGTTTCGATCAGCGCGTCCTTCATCGAAGAGATCCAAAAGTTCATCGTGTCCATCGCGACGAACTCCGCATTGGAACACTGCTCGCGTACTTGCTTCTGCAGCATCGGCAGAATGTTCGCGAGAAACAGCAGGCGGGCACCCTTAGAGTTTTCGGAAAGCTTCGGGTCGAATGTTTCGAATACATTGAGCTGAGTGTCCAGCGTATGCGCCGTGTTCATGTCGTAATCGTAACGCCCGCTCCAGAAAAACGTTTTCCCCTCGGGAACGACCTCGATATCGTCGGTGTTAATGGCGTGACGCTTAAACACCGCCCATTCTTCGTCGCCAAAGTCGCCGCCGACAACTCCGACGGCATTGACCTTTGTAAAGAAACTTGCCGAAAGGGAAAAGTGCGTCGCCGCACCGCCGAGGATCTTATCGCGTTTTCCGAACGGCGACTCCAACGCGTCGAACGCGACTGAACCAACTACTGTTAATGACATTTTGTAAATCTATCTCCGAATAAAGATATGTACAGCAAGTCGTTATTTTACACGCCGACAGGGGTTTTCCGAATTGAGAAGTCAACGACTCAATGCAAAGGCTAATGTTTACCCCGGATCAAGCTGAAAGAATTTAAGACGTCCGATACCTCGTTTTCAGTAGTTCCGACTTATCCTCCGACAACCCGAGATCCGGTATCGCCCACGGTAAAAAGTCTACTGACGTAGTTGATACCTTGCGGCGAAAAATAACGCAATTCTGTCCCCCTGAATTCGCCGGCTGTAAAATTTTGCGCCGATATAATCGTAGCGTTTTGTGTAAGAGCGCTTTGGGGCTACCAGTCACTATATCGTCGAAAACCTGCGGACCTGGGTTTCCTTCAGTGTCGAATGAAGGCATGTATACGACTGTATTTAGCGTCGTTTCAAACCTGCACGCCTATTGTTTTACCGCAGCTCCTGGGGAAACTTTAACTGCGCTTATTCGCAAAGTTCCCGCTGAACCCTTCTAAAGATTGGTTTCAATAGCGTCGTCTGAAAGCTCGGGGCGTCGGTCGGATTCCTTTTCGACTAGTGTTGCTTCGCTTCTTCCGATTCTTAAGCTTCCCGTCCTTATGTGAAGATCGGATTGGGGGAACGGAATCTCTATATCGTTGACTCGGAATTTTTCCCATATAGCAAAATTCAGCGCGCTCAAAAACACCGCTCTTCCATGCAGCTTTTCGCGCGTCCAAACCCACAACTGAATATTTATCGAGCTGTCCCCAAATTCAATCAGGCGGACCGCGGGCTTTGGTTCGGTTAAAACGTCTGTGTTTTCCGCTGCAATTTCCAGCAGGATTTTCTTTACCCGATTGAGATCCGAGTCATAGGCAACTCCGACGGGAACACGAAACCTTACGCTTTGATTCTCAAAACTCCAGTTAACCACGTTTTCCTCTATAAATTTGCTGTTAGGAACTATTATGGTGATATTGTCGTTCGTTCGGACCATCGTACTTCGAGCCCCAATTTTGGTAACTTTGCCGTCGACCTCACCGACCTCGATGCGGTCTCCAACTTTGACGGGCCGCTCGAATAGAATGATCAACCCGCTGATAAAGTTGCCGGCAATGTTCTGCAGTCCGAAACCCACGCCAATACCGATCGCACCGGCAAGAACGGTGAGCGCAGTGAGGTTAATACCAACGGTCTGGATTATTATGAAGAACCCGATGAGGAGTGTTATATACCTAACGATCGTACCGATCGCTATTCTGGCCCCGAGGTCAATCTCGGCCTTTACAAGAACCCGCTCAACAAGGAATGTTCTGAACTTGTTCGACATCCATAAAAGAGCGCCGGTAAGAACGATCAGGTAAATAACACTTAGCGGCGTAATCTGAGCTTCGCCGAGCGTAAGGATTTTATAGTTGAGGATGTTATAAACTGGGTCTAAATAATACTTAGTTGACTCTTGCACGTATTTTCGCCATTGCGGCCCTCCCCCCTTAAACGCCACTCACCACGACGCAGTTTTAAGCTAAGCAGACCACTTCCCTGGTCGCCTGCTAAGACGATCCCAACTGCCGCAGCTTTACCGATTTCTAAGTGGGAAGCGCCGTTCGTTTCGGGAACTATTTCGATGATCGTATCTTCTGGATCGTAATGGTTACAGAAGTTTTTTCTCCGGCCCTCCGCGAATACGCAACCCAGAACCCTGCTTCCGGATATCGGACAAGCTTGTAGAGTTTCCCATCGGCGTTTCCCCCTTCCGTTTTCGCGGCATTCCCGAAGACGTCGTCAAAGGTAGGTGGAGTACCTTCACTCGAGTATGTCACCGAAATTAAACGCACTTTACTTGCCTTGTCGAGTCGTATCTGCGCAATTTCGCCTTTAGCGATCTCGTAATAAAATCCGTCCTTATCATCAATCTGAGCTTTCCCCAGCTTCTCGCGAACGTTCTCGGCGGTCGACCCTATTTCAACACCTTTGTAACTTTGAAATACCGGTTTTTGAACCGCAGTCGGTGTGGCGCCGCTTGCTTCGATCGGCTTCGGTGTTTCGCTCGGTACCGCTTGAGCGAACACGCCCGACGCCATTGCCAGGGAGAGGGACAAAAAGAGCCCCGACCACAAAATGGTACGCATCCTGCAGATGCTAGCTGTAAGCTCTTTCGACATCTCTTTTTGCCTCCTAATTTTCGATTGTCAACACCATTATAGCCCATTCTTGATGTCAATAAACGTGCCAGGTTTGAAATCCATTAAACACGGCGAAACTCTAGCGGGTAAGCTGCCAGAAATATGGGATCAACAAGAGCGCGAGCGATGCAAGTAAAATATCGAGCACGATGCCCATCCGGACAAAATCCTTAACGCGGTAGCCGCCCACGCCGTAAATCATCAGGCTCGTCTGGTAACCTATTGGCATTGCAAAGGCGGCAGTTGATCCGAAAGTAATCGCGGCAATCAATGCCATCGGCTCGAGCCCTGTTTTCGCAGCAACACTGATCGCGATCGGCGCCAGGAGCGGTACCGTGCCGCTGTTTGACATAAATTCGGATATGATCACGGCCGCGAGCAAAAATGTGGCTATGATCACGAAAGGACTAGCGGCCCCGTGCAGGCTGTTCATCCCGTCCGCGATAATAGCTGTAATTCCCGATTTTTCTAATGCGGTTCCGAGTGCCAGCGAACCGGCGAGCAGAAATACGATGCTTAGGTTCACGGCGTTATAAAGTTCTCGAAGGCGCAGGCACTTTGTCAGGACCAGGACGGTGCACCCCGCGACTGCCGAGGTCACAATGGGTGTAACAGCCGTTATAATAAGGATCATCACTCCTAAAAGCGTTAGCAAGGTAATCAGGACTTTGCCTGACGTTTCCTCCGGTTTCGGAACATCGCTGATAACAAGGAATCCTTGACTGTTACTGAGCGCTTGAATCGCGTCTCGCGTCCCCTCGACCAATAAAACGTCGCCCGCATGCAGCGGTGTCGCAGAGGGTCGTCCGCGAGGATCTCCGCGACGACGCAATGCCAGCACTACTGCGTCGTAGCGCTCCGCAAAACGAGCATCCTTAAGTGTGCGTCCTATCAGCCCTGAAGCCGACAAGACGACGATTTCAGCTAAATTACTGTGGTCTCTAAATGTCGCTCGCTGGGTTTGTGTAATCTCGGTTCCTTCGTCATTCACGGCACCATCCGGGCCTAATGAGTCTTCGCCCGGACGATAGAAAACAAGTCCACCATTTCCCCATAATTTGAATATATTATCCAGCGTTCCGCGCACGTGTAAGGAATCGGATACCACGTATCGATTGTCGTCTACCGATAAATCCAGAGACTCGCCGGAGCGAACAACATCCGTCAGTTCGGTATCGAATATTTGGGGTAGTTCGGCGGAGTCGATCTTTCGACCTATCCACCGGGAATTCTCCGTGACAACAAACTCTGACAGATAAGTATCAGTATTGCCCGTCGCCATCAGTTCAGAGGACTCACTCCTGGGCAGAAATAAACGGCCGACAAAAAGCATATATGCAAAACCAATAACGACCATCGGGAGACCTACTTTGCCCAGCTCGAACATGGCAAAACCCGGCAAGCCATGCGCGACGGCAAATTCGTGCGCTACGAGGTTCGTAGACGTCCCGACGAGTGTGCACATTCCGCCGATGGTCGCGGCGTGAGACATCGGCATAAGAATGCGTCCCGGACTAATTCCGGCGCGTCGGCAAACATCAAGCACAATCGGAATAAAAACGGCGACCGCGGCCGTGTTGTTAACGAAGGCGGACAACATTCCGATCGTAATCATTACCGCTGCCGTTAAAAGCAATTCCGAGTGACCGAGCGGAAGTAAGACTCTTCGGGCTAGGAACGACAAGGCCCCAGTTTTTTCTATTGCGGCGGACAAGATCAATACTGCGGCGACGGCGATCGTTGCCGGATGACTGAATCCGGCGAACGCTTCTGCCGGCGTCAGAATGCCCGTTAGCAATAAGCCCAGAACCGCAATTAACGCCGTCAAATCGGCGGGGATGCGCTCTTTAACAAAACTATAGATCGCCGCGAACAAGATAATGAGCGTTGCAGCAATCTTTAGATTGAAGGTAGTTAAAACCGAATTAAAAATATCCAAATCGTTCACTCGGATTGATCGTATCATCCTGAGGATGGCTGCACGAATGCTTCGCTTTGCGCGCTTAACGGCCAGCATATCCGAGAGAATATCCGACGACTCAAAGGGGCGCATCGGTGCAACCGGCATCGCCACACGGCGCGTCGACGACATAAAACGGCACGAAACCGTCACCATCATCGAGTGCCGGATATTCATCAGCTAAAAATACAAATTAAAGACCTTTGACGTCGACGAGGTAGAATCGTTGAATGAGCGAACCAACGAGGGTCGAAAAGGACGCATTAGCCGCGCAAGTAAAAGCGGAACGACAGGGATTGATCACTCACCTCGATGATTGGCTGGAAACACCATTGCTCATACTCGGTTTTGTTTGGCTCGGGCTGCTAATTTACGAATTCATCTGGAGTTTCTCGCCTTTGCTTGAGCTGATCGGAACGGTAATCTGGATAATTTTTATCCTCGATTTCGTGATCAAATTCACCCTTGCTCCGGAGAAAGTGGATTTTTTGAAGTCAAACTGGCTGACCGCGCTGTCGCTGCTCGTCCCGGCCCTCCGGGTATTTCGAGTATTTCGCGCGTTTCGCGTCCTCGGTTTGGCTCGCACGGCCCGTGGGGTCAGGCTTTTTCGCGTGTTAACGTCCATCAACCGAGGAATGAAATCGATCGGCGCAAGCTTCGGCCGTCGGGGCTTTGGCTATGTAGTAGCGCTTTCGATAATCGTTTGTTTTGCGGGCGCGGCCGGAATGCTGGCTTTTGAAAGCGAGC
>JBDTMK010000183.1:0-6671 GCA_039934315.1 Pyrinomonadaceae bacterium
TCTAGGTCGTATTTGAAACTCGTCACTTGCCACTCGTCACTTGTCACTTATGGAATGGTTTTCAACACTCAGCTTGGCTTTCGGCTCCGCCTGGACAAGCGGAATTAATCTTTACGCGACCGTCACCGTCCTCGGCCTTCTCCAAAAATTCGGTGCCGCGAAACTTCCCGGCGGGCTCGATGCGCTCGACAACTGGTGGATCATCGGTGTCGCCGGATTTCTCTACCTCGTCGAATTCTTCGCCGATAAAATTCCATACGTCGACAGCATCTGGGATGTCGTTCACACGTTCATCCGCGTACCCGCCGGAGTGATCGTCGCGTACGCCGCGACATCGAATCTCGATCCGGGCATCTACATCCCCGCGGCCCTTGTGGGCGGCGGACTCGCATTCTCATCGCACGGTACAAAAGCCGCCGTGCGTCTCGGGGCCAATGTCTCACCCGAGCCCGTCTCGAACTGGATACTCTCGACGATCGAGGACATCATCGCATTCGTCGGTACGGTGCTCGCGGTCTACGCTCCGGTCATCATCGCGGTCGTCCTAGTTGTCTTTGTCATCGTCTTCGTCTGGTTCTTCCCAAAGGTCATCCGCCGACTGCGACGCATGTTTCGCTCGACCGCCGCTTTTTTTCGAGGCGAGGGTTTGGACGCCGGCATTCGCTAACCAATTTGAGATTCGCATCGTGCGTTCCTATAATGTTCCCTTGCTTACGGACTCGCGCGCATCCCTATGAACAAATGGTTATTAGATAATCTTGTCTGTCCGCGAGACAAGATGACGTTGACGGTGTCTGAAAACCATCTCATGTGCGGCAGCGGACATGCTTACAGGATATTTGACGATATTCCGGTGATGCTCGTCGACGAGGTCGAGGAGACCCACGGCTACATCAGCCGAACGTTGGAGAAGATCTCAGCAAACGGTGAAGGCACCGGCGCTTCGCGGGACAGTCCCGTATCTCCGGATCACATTGACGAATGGGTGCAGGGAGAAATTCCTTACACATCGGGCAATCTCTATTTCTCGGTTCAACATAAATTGAAACGGTACCCAATCCCTGATACGCGCCTTCGTCCCGGAAACGGCGAGCGGCTTCTGGATATCGGATGCAATTGGGGAAGATGGTCCATCGCCGCCGCAAAGAAAGGTTATAAACCGATCGGTATCGATCCGAGTCTCGATGCAGTTCTCGCAGCGCGACGCGTTGCGAAACAGCTCAATGCCGAAGCGGATTTCGTCGTCGGCGATGCGAGATTTTTACCCTTCGCCGATAACGCTTTCGATACAGTTTTTTCGTATGGCGTGTTCCAGCACTTCAGCAAGGAGAACGTTCAGATCTCCCTTGACGAGGTCACGAGAGTCTTGAAAAAAGGCGGCAGCACGCTTGTCCAGATGCCGAATAAATATGGTATTCGGCAATACCAGCAGCACCGGCGACGCGGTTTTACGGAAGGCGAGGGATTCGAGGTCCGCTACTGGACACCGTCGGAACTGATGCAAACGTTCGAGAAAAAGTTTGGGCCGACCACAATGACGACCGACTGCTATTTCGGTTTGGGAATCCAGGCAAGCGACGCCGATCTATTACCCTTTCATTATAAAATGGTGGTTAATTCGTCAGAGCTTCTACGCAAGATCAGTAATATTTTCACACCGTTGACAAAGGTTGCCGACAGTGTTTATCTCGAATCTGTTAATCAAAACAAGTCATAAAATCTAGCTATAAATGAGCGTAATTTTAGGGATCAATACGTATCACGCTGGTTCGTCCGCCTCAATCGTCGTCGACGGCATCCCGGTCGTCGCGCTGCCGGAGGAACGCCTTAATCGAGTCAAGTATTTCGCCGGGTTTCCGAAACTTTCAATCGAGAAATGTTTAGAGATCGCCGGCCTTAAGTTTTCTGACATAGACGCCGTGGCTGTCGGCCGCGACTCGTCCGCGAACCTGCACAAGAAGCTCGAATTCGCCCTGCGTCATCCGACCAAACTTTTGAACCTCGCTCGGATGCGTACGAAGAGTAAGACGTTCGACGATCTGAAATCTCTCATCGCATCCGAGTGTGGCGTCGACGCCGCCATGTTGAGGTTCACAACGCACAACGTTGAGCACCATCTGGCTCACACCGCAAGCGCCTACTTCATGTCGGAGTGGGATCACTGTGCGGGAATAACGATCGACGGCTCCGGCGATTTCGTCTCGTGTCTTCTTAGCGAATGCGAAGGCGATGAGATCCGGCCGCTCAAAAAGATCTTCGTGCCGCATTCGCTCGGGACGCTGTATACGGCAGTCTGCCAGTTCATCGGCTATCCGAAATACGGTGACGAAGGAAAGGTCATGGGGCTCGCCCCTCTTGGGACAGATCGTTACCAGGACTTTTTCGACAAGGTATTGAAGGCCACGAGCGATGGGTTTGAGCTGAACCCGGATTACTTTTTGCCTTTCGGCGCGAATCAGGGGATGGAGATCACCGACGCCGGCGAGATGGTCGTTCATCGTCTCTATTCCGATCTGTTCGTCAAAGAATTAGGAGAGCCGCGCGAGAAGCACGGCGAGATCACGCAGCGTGATGAGGACGTCGCATTCGGGCTGCAAAGAATTTTTGAACAGTACTACATGCACATGCTTATGGCCCTTCATAAACACGTGCCAAGCGAAAGGGTGTCGATGGCCGGCGGCTGTGCGCTAAACAGCGTCGCGAACGGAAAACTTCTGATCGAGACGCCATTCCGGGAAACTTGCATTCAACCTGCGGCCGGCGACGACGGGCTCGCGCTCGGTTCTGCTCTTTACGTGAGCAACTCGATCCTGAAAGAAGGCAATCGTTGGGTGATGAAGAACGCATACCTCGGCAATGAGTTTTCCGATTCTGTCATTAAACCCGAGCTCGACCGATACAAGATCTCTTATCGGGAATTGTCGCGCGAAGATCTTCTCGAAACGACAGCCGACGAGATCACCAAGGGAAATGTCGTCGGATGGTTTCAGGGCCGGATGGAGTGGGGCCCGCGGGCTTTAGGAAATCGCTCGATTCTCGCCCATCCGGGCTTTCCAAATATGAAGGAGATTCTGAACGCGCGGATAAAGCATCGTGAATGGTTCCGCCCGTTCGCGCCGTCGGTTCTGCAGGAACGCCAGACCGATCTTTTCGAGCAGGATCATCCGTCGCCGTTCATGCTGCACGTTTATAAGATCCGCCCGGAATGGCGTGAGCGGCTTTCTGCTGTAAACCACGTTGACGACACCGGCCGGCTGCAAACTGTCGCGCGGGATGAGAATCCGCTCTACTACGATCTCATCAAGACGTTCGAAGGAAAGACGGGGATACCGGTGATCCTCAACACGAGCTTTAACGAGAACGAGCCGATCGTCTGTCAGCCATCCGAAGCGATCGAGTGTTTCCTCAGAACTAAAATGGATGTGCTTGTGATCGGTTCGTTCTTTTGTAAGAAGGATGATTAGCGCGGTCCCGCCGCTCGAGAATGCGCGGCAACTTCTTCTCGGCTTCGTCGCTAGATATTTCCTCGTCCCATTTGGCACTCTATGACCTGGACAGTCGAACCCGTTCCCGAACTTCACGGCTACACGGTCGAATGGGCCGAGGTTGGAAACTACTTTCTTTCGCGTAGCAATGTTCTCTATCGCTCGCGCGATATGAATCTTCCGTTCGAAAAGGTCGCGACGATAAACGCGCCCGGTTGGAAGCAGCTCGTCTCCAATATTCGGCCCCTCCAGCGTCTCCTGCGGTTCATGGTGACAAACGTCATCCCCCTAAATAACGGAGACCTATTTGTAACATTCGACAAATCGGTGGGCATCGTTCGAAACGGCCGGTTCCATCACCTGGAAGGTCTCGCCAGGCCGTGTCGTGTTCTGAGATCGGCGTGCGCCGTCGACGGAAACGGCGATATTTATTTCGGCGAGTATCTCGCGAATGATGAGCGAGGCCCGATGCGGATCTATAAGTACACGCCCGGATCGAACGAGCTCGAAGTACCGTATTTCTTCCCGGCTGAAACGGTCAAACACATTCACGGAATTTATTTCGACAAGTTTACGGATTCGCTTGTATGTCTGACAGGTGACGACGAAAGCGAGTGTCAGATGATGCGGACAACCGACGGTTTCAAGACGGTAAATTCGATCGGGCAAGGCGACGAGACGTGGCGGGCGGTGAGTATGCTGTTTGGCCAGGACGCCATGTTCTACGGAATGGACGCTGAGTTTCGATCAAACCATATTTACAAGCTCGAGCGCGCAACGAATGAACGAACGAGTCTCGGCGAGGTGAACGGCACGGTCTTTTATTCAAAGCAGATGGGCGACGATCTTTTCTTCGCGACGACCGCGGAAAACGCTCCGAGTCAAACCGAGAACGTTGCTGCCGTGTGGCACGTCGCACCGGACGGCACCTGCTCCGAGATCGCAAAGTTCAAAAAAGATTTCTGGCACCCGACGCTATTCATGTTCGGGACGATCCATTTCCCTTCCGCAAACAAACTTCAGGATCATCTTTACTTCTCACTCGTCGGAGTTGAGGAAGATAATCAGACGTTCAGGCTTTGTCGTTGAATGAAGAACTCGGGTGCAGGAAAAAGTTCCCTTCCTTTACTCGAAAGCTCGATTGACGAAGAAATATACGTGAGGGTCGTCGCCCGGTCCTGGATCATGTCGATCAAAACCGAGCTTCTCAAAAGGTTCAAGAATATCCTTTAGCTCTCGGCCGTCACCCAGGTGGATCTCCATGATCACGTAACGGCACTTTCGAAGCATTTGGTACTCCGCCGGATGTTTGACAACATCGAACTCCGCCGTCTCGACGTCGATCTTGCAGATGTCGACCGTCTCGCCGTCGAAGTAAGTTTTGTAAAGATGATCCAGAGTTACGCCCTGAATATCGTAGAACGCACTTTCCGGATTCCCCCGGTCATTAAAGATGCTGTCCGACACGCTGCCTTCACCCGGCGCAACACGAAGCATTTTGTTCTCGCCGCACAACCCGGCGTGCAACGGAACCACTTCGCATGAAAGATTTCGCGTCAGATTAAAGTGAAGCCGGAGGTATGTATTGCGATTGAACTCAACGCTCACTACCTTCTTTAACGGAATGCCGTCCGCCGCGAGCAGGAGCGGAAACCCGCCATTGCTTGCACCCGCGTCGATGACATTGGCCGGACCATCAAACTTCATCATCGGAAAGTATCTGCGATACACCGGCAGCGCTAATACTTCCCTCGCACCGCGGGCGTCGCCCCGCGCGTGATCGGTCAGAAAATCGAGCCCTTTGTATCGATAAACGTGGAGCTGCTCGCGAGGAAACAGGAGCTTTGTCAGTGTGAGCCAGAGTCGATTGTCGAATGTCCAGACTTCTTTAAGTCCTTCGATCTTGTTTCGAATATTCATGCGATCTTGTTGATTGCCCAGAGGAATAAAATGAGTTTAGCATAGGCCGCAGTTGCCCTTCCATTCAGCGCGGCTCGCCGTATGATAAAATTCCGAAGATGAAGTTTCTCCATATCTCCGACGTGCATTTGGGCTGCACCCGCTACCAGCTGCCCGAGAGCCCGCGCGATTTTTTTGATGCGTGGATCGACATCTTGCAGAAGTACGCGATCGGCGAGAAGGTCGATTTCGTGATAATGTGCGGCGACTTTTTTCACAAGCGGAACGTGCCGCCGGAAACGATGAACTACGCCGTAGCGGGTCTGAATCTCCTCAAAGAAGCCGGCATCCCGATCGTAACGATCGAAGGCAATCACGATCAGAAACACACCGACAGTGAGTACAGTTGGCTGCGCTCGCTGGCAAACTGGGACCTTGTTTACCTTCTCGAACCGACTAACGAGGGCGGCCGAATAGCTTACCAGCCATGGGAGGATGGTCGAGGCGGTTTTGTCGACATCGGCCGAGCTCGAATCTTCGGCTCGCACTGGTACGGGGCTTCCGCGAATTGGGCGATCCCGATGCTGACAGAGGCGATAAAAGAAACTCGTCGTGAAGGGGCTTTCCATATTCTGATGCTGCACACGGACGTCGAGGGACACCAAACCCATCCGATCCCGGCCCTTTCGATGGCCGCTCTCTCGGAGCTTAAATCGGTTACCGATTATGTCGGACTTGGCCACACTCACATGCACTTCGAGATCGACAACTGGGCATTCAATCCCGGCTCCATCGAGGTAACGAACATCTCCGAGTATCGTGAAACGCGGGGCGTGTTTTTGGTCGAGGTCGGCGACGACAACCGGGTCGTCGCGAAACATATTCAGGACTACCGTCAGCGACCGTTTCAACGAATCTCTTTTGACGTCGACGGTTATGCCGACACCAAAGACCTGACGCGAGATTTGCTCGAGAAGGTTTCGAGGGAAGTCCGTGTCGCCGAGGACATCGAGCCGATAGTCGAGATCACGCTGCGTGGCCAGCTCGGTTTTCCAAATTCACTTATCGAATCGAAAAAGATCCGGACCGACGCCCAAAAGATCACGGGTGCTCTTCACATTCGGCTGAAAAATATTTCGGTTCCCGTTGAATATGCGGTGGCTGCGGATCTGCCCGAGGACGCCGGCCGTGAAAGGCTTGAGCGCCGAGTCGTTGAAGATCTGGTTTTGCGCGACAACCGTTTTAAGACAAAGGTCGAGAATATTTCAGACGCCGTTATCGGTGCGA
>JBDTMK010000184.1:0-6659 GCA_039934315.1 Pyrinomonadaceae bacterium
AGAACATTCTGGTACCGCTATCGCAACCGGATAAAAGAAACGCCGACGCTGCTGCTCGTCACAGCTAATGAACCGGTAACGGGTTCTGCTTCACAGGACTCGTTTGTTTTTTCACGCGAGCGCGCCGTCTGGTCCGGCAGCGGGCGCTTCAAATTGCTGCGCGAATTTCACCTCAGCCTTCATTCGAGAAAAAAGTTTTACGGAAAACCGTTACTGACAAAAGTGGAGTTTGATTACACCGATGTCTAGACTTTACGCCTGCATAATTTCACCGGACGCAAAACGCGATCGAGACGCGCTGCTATCGGTCGCGCAACAGTTCTCGTACAGCGTCGAGTTATTGGAAGACGGCATTTTGTTCGACGTAAGCGGGCTGCAGAATCTGGTCGGTAACCTGAATGAGATCTCGCAGAAAATTCTTGCCGAGCTAAAAACTAATTCCATATCCGGCAGCATTGCCGTTGCGGAGACGATCGACACCGCCATGCTCCTCGCACGTGAGAATGGCGGCCAGCCGTCAGCCGCCAGCGATACGACCGTTTCTTCAAATCCAAAATCCAAAATCCAAAATCCAAAATTTGCCCAGCTCTCGCTTCACAATCTACTGATCGATGAGGACACGCTGAATGTTTTTAGGGATCTTGGGATAAAAAGCATTCGCGATCTGACGCGGGTTCCGAAGGACGAATTGATAACCCGATATGGCCAGCAGTTCAAAAATATAATCGATGTCATCGAGCAAAAAAGCGCCCGCCTGCTGACGCCAAACACAAAAGAAAACATGGTGAGCTGGGATTATCAGCTCGACTTTCCTGTCGATGATTTCGAACAGTTGATATTTATTCTCAACCACGGCCTCGATCGGCTGCTGACCCAAACATCGCGTTACGGTTTCAGCACCGAACACTTGGACATTTTTTTCAAACTGCAAAATAAAACCGAGCGAGCTTACGAAATAAAAACTTCATTCCCGACGCTTGAAAAAACATTCTGGCTAAAACTGATCAACCTGCGGATCTCGCTCGCCCCGCCGGAATCCGAGATCGTGGCTATTCACGTTACTTCTCATTTCACACCACCGCGTCCTGCACAATCAGGACTATTTGCCGTCTCGCGGCCCGATCCTGAACGGCTGCTGCTAACCGTAAACAAGCTTAAGAAACTTGTCGGTGAGGCAAACGTCGGTGTTCCGGTCCTGCTCGATCAAAGAGTGGCCCAGCCATTCGCTCTCGATGCGGATGGGATGCCTTCTGGCAAAGAGCACCACCCCGTCGGCCGAAGCGGCCGTCACCCCTCCTTAGACAAGGAGGGGAGCCGCGCCGCAAACTCCCCTCCTGTCTTAGAAGGGGTGGTCGAGGCTTTGCGAGGCCGGGGTGGTGCAGAATCTGCCGTCATCGCGTTCAGCTATTTCAATCCACCGATCCAGGCTGACGTTCTCGTGCGAGAGAAAAGGCTCATCTTTCTACGCACGCAATATTTCAGCGGCCATGTAAAAAAATACAGCGGTGTTTGGAAAGCGAATTCGAAATGGTGGGATCAGGAATGGAAGGCCCAGGAGTGGGACGTCGAGATCGAAAATCACGGCGTCTATAGATTGTGCAAAGTGAACAATGATTGGTTTTTGGCCGGCGAGTACGATTGAGAGATTCGATTAGATGGAGCAGATGATCAACGAAGTTTTTGAACGCGGATTTGGCGGATTAAGCGGGAAACACCGGATAATAAAGTTTTTTTATCAGATCCGCCCCCATCCGCTCGATCCGCCAAATCCGCGTTCAAAAAGGCTGCGATATTAAATGGCCTTTCACGAATTACACACACGTTCGGCTTTCAGCTTTCTGTCTTCGGGCTCGCTGCCGGAGATGCTGGCGCAGCGCGCGGCTGACCTTGGTCTTCCGAGTGTCGCACTGCTCGATCGCGACACGGTTGCGGGTGCGGTCAGGTTTCACTTCGAAGCAAAAGAGTACGGGATAAACCCGATCATCGGGGCTGAGATCACAATGGACGACGGCAGCCTTTTGCCGCTGGTCCCGCTAAATCTAAATGGTTATCAAAACCTTAGCAAGCTGATCACGACCGTAAAGCTCCGCCATAAAAAAGGCGAGCACTTCGCGACCCGGAAAGATATCGAAGAATATTCGGCCGACCTGCTTTGCTTCACCGGCGGAGCCGATGGGTTTATGCACAACAGCATAAAGAGTGGCCGCGGCCAGGCGGATATCGCGTGGCTGAATTACGTGTTTGAAAAGCGTCTCTACGTCGAGCTGCAGCGGCACTACCTGCGTAGCGAAGAAGACATAAATCTGCGGCTGCTGGGTTTGGCGCACAAGCTTCACATTCCCGCATTCGCTTCAAACGGTGCCTATTACGCGGATGAAAATGATCGGGAGCTTTACGACGTTTTCACATGCATAAAAAATCATTGCACGATCTACGAAGCCGGTAAGCTGCTCTCGCAAAACAGCGAGCGATATCTGAAATCCGAAAAGCAGATGCGCGATCTGTTCGAGGATTATCCGGAGTCGGTGGATCAAACCCATGAGATCGCCTCCCGCATAAATTTCTCGATGGACGAGCTCTCCTATAATTTTCCGGATTATAAAGTTCGGCCCGGCGAGACAATGGATTCCGTCCTGCGAGCGAAAGCGATAGAGCGTGCAGTCGAGCGTTATCGCCACTGCCCGTGGCCGCTGAGGTCGCAGGTTACTTCGAGACTCGAAAAAGAATTTCGCGTCATCGAGATGAAAAAGCTGGCCGGTTATTTCCTGATGGTCTCCGACATCTCGGATTTTTGCCGCGATGAAAGAATTCTTTCGCAGGGCCGCGGGTCGGCAGCGAATTCCGTTGTTTGTTACGCACTCGGCATAACTGCCGTCGAGCCGATCGCCAACAAACTTTTGTTCGAGCGTTTTCTGTCAGAAAAATACGAGCAGTATCCCGACATCGATATTGATCTGCCATCGGGCGACGACCGTGAAAAAGTCATCCAGCATGTTTACGGAAAATACGGTTTACGAAGCGCAGGGATGACGGCGAATGTCATCTGCTATCGCGGGAAATCGGCGATACGCGAGGTCGGAAAGACTTTTGGATTCGACGAGGAGATGCTTGGCCAGCTTTCAAAACTCAACGCTCATTACGAGATGTTCACGGGCAAAGAGCTCAACCAACGTTTGAAAGAAGAAGGTTTCGATCCGGCCGACAGTTTCAAGCTTCGGAAATTTTCTGAGATGTATTCGCGCATTCTGGATTACCCACGTCATCTTGGCCAACACTCGGGAGGCATGGTCGTGTCGTGGGAAAGGCTCGACGGGATCGTTCCGCTCGAGCCGGCGTCGATGGTCGACCGCCGCATCATTCAATGGGACAAGGACGACTGCGAACAGCTCAAGATCGTCAAGATAGATCTTCTCGGGCTGGGAATGATGGCCGTGCTGCGTGACACGATCACACTCGTTCGCGAGCATCATGGCGAGGAGCTCGATCTTTACAAAATTCCGCATGACGATGACAAAGTTTATGAGGCGCTGCAGAACGCGGATACGGTCGGGATGTTTCAGGTCGAGAGCCGTGCGCAGATCGCGTTTCTCCCTAAGTCGAAGCCACGAACTTTTTACGACATCGTCGTCCAGGTCGCGATCATTCGCCCCGGCCCGATCGTCGGCAACATGCTCAAATCCTACCTTGCAAGGCGTCAGGGATTCGAAGCGATCACGTATCCGCATCCGTCCCTAAAACCAACACTCGAGCGCACACTCGGCGTACCGCTATTTCAGGAGCAGCTTCTTAAGATCGCGATGGACATCGCCGGTTTTACCGGAAGCCAGGCCGAAGAGCTGCGGCGTGCGATGGGATTCAAACGGCCGGACAGGCGAATGGAGCAGATCGAGGCAAACCTGCGTGCCGGCATGAATCGGAACAACATCAATCAGGCAACGCAGGACACGATCGTCACATGCGTCAAGGCATTCGCCAATTATGGCTTCCCCGAATCGCACGCCTATAGCTTCGCGCTTCTCTCATACGCGTCTGCCTATTTCATGGTCCATTACCGCGCGTGTTTCATGGCCGCGATGTTCAATAACTACCCGCTCGGGTTTTATTCCGCCGCGACACTTGTGAAGGATGCTCAGAGGCATGGATTGCATTTCCTGCCGATCGATATCAATCGATCGCAGTATCTTTTCACGGTGGAAGAGGTTGAAGAGACCGGAGACGGAAGTCAGGAGACAAGAGTCAGAACCGGGAGCGGTAGCGACCGGGTAACCCCTGAAAAACGAGTTCGCGTTGGATTGAAATACGTGCGGGGTTTAAGAGAAGAGATTGGATTGAAGATCGTCGAAGAAAGAAATGCGGAATTCGGAACGCGGAATGTGGAATCTGTTGAGAAAGCGCCCAATATAGAATCTAGTCAACCAGGTGAATCACAACCCGACGTCACAAATTCTGCGTTTCACATTCCGCATTCCGCATTTCAAAGCGTCGAAGATCTCATCCGCCGTGTTCCCGAAATAAACAAACGCGAGATCCGCTCGCTGAGTCTTGCGGGAGCGTTGAATTTCGACGGCACGGTCCATCGCCGTGAGGCGCTGTGGCAGTCGGAGCTGGCGATACAGCCAACGGGACCACTTTTCGATTTGGGAATTGGGAATTCGGATTTGGGATTTAGCAATGACGGGTCTCGAGAGGCAGATCAAATACCTGACTCCAACGGCTCGAAATCCGCAATCCGTAATCCGCAATCCGCAAGCGAGAAATCCCAAATCCCAAATCCCGAATCCCAATTCGGAGGGTTTCTCAAAAGAATGGAAGGCATCGAGCTCGTCGACGCCGACCTTCGCAAGACCGGCATCTCGATCGGCAAACACCCGATGGCTTTCGTTCGCGACGAAATGACCGAGCTTGGCATTCTGTCCGCGCATCAAAGTCGCAATCTAAGAAAAGGACAGGTCGTGTCAGTCGCAGGTGCCGTCATCATTCGCCAGCGCCCGATGACGGCGAACAACGTCGTGTTCATCACTCTCGAAGACGAAACGGGCTTTGCGAATTTCGTAGTCATGCCCGACATGTTTGAGAGATTTCGTGCGGTCATCAATCAAAGCAATTTTCTGATCATCCGCGGCGTCTTTGAAGAACGCGGAATGCTGAAGGCCATCAGCTTCAAACCCCTGGACGAGCTCAAGACCGAGGTCGTATCGCATGATTTTCGATAATATATGAACGATGACGCCGCGATCGCGATCGTTGACTGCAACAACTTCTACGCTTCGTGCGAGCGCGTAGTGAATCCTGAATTGCAGCATCGTCCAGTGGTCGTGCTGTCTCACAACGACGGGATCATCGTCTCGCGGAGCAACGAAGTAAAAGCGCTCGGCGTGCCGAATGCATCTCCGTTCTTTCAACATCGTGATCTGCTCGAGCGTCACAACACAGCCGTCATCTCATGTAATCACGCACTGTATTACGAATTCTCGCACCGCGTAATGGACGTGCTGAACGAAGATTGCGGGGCAAACAAGATCGAGCTTTATTCAATCGACGAAGCGTTCATCGACGTCGGCGTACCGGACAAGCTGCCGATGCTCGGCCGTCATATCAAGAACGCAGTTTTTGAGAAAACAAAGATCCCGGTGTCGGTCGGAATCGCCCGAACGAAGACCCTCGCCAAGCTCGCTAATCACATTGCCAAGGTCTCACCAAAAGCGGACGGAGTTCTAGATCTCTACGATTCGCCCTACACCGATCTTGCGCTAAAGAAAACGCACGTTGGAAGCATCTGGGGCATCGGCCCGCGATCTGCACTACGACTGAAAGATCTAGGCATCAACACCGCGTACACGCTGAAAATCTCCGAACCCAAAGAGATCAGAGAGCACCTGAATCTTTTCCCGGCGCGAACGGTCCGCGAACTGAATGGGATCAAGTGCCTGAGCATCGAGGTTACGGAACGGAGCAACAAATCGATCGCACACACGCGAACATTCGGTCACACCGTGCGCGACTTTGAAGAGATCCGAAACGCGATCTTCTATTTCACAACCCGTGCGCTAGAAAAAATGCGCTGGAACAATCTTTCGGTAAAGACCGTGACCGTATTTTTCTACACCGACCGCTTCCGGCCGGTGCCGCACAAGTACTTCGGGAAGCACACTTACAAGTCTGTCTATCACTCGGATGTGACGAGCGAGATTTACGCCTGGGTCGGCGTCTGCTTAGAAGCCGCGTTTCGTGCGGGTTTCGAATATAGAAAAGCCGGCGTGATATTGAGCGATCTGGTTGCGCCGGACGAGATTCCCTATCGATTGTTCGAGCAGAAAGATTTCGAACGCCGGCATGACCTAAGCAAAATAATCGATGAAATGAATTTCAGATACGGCCGTGACGCCGTCCGCTTTGCCGCACTCGAGGCTAGGGGCGACTGGCAGGGGAAAAGTCAGCACCGCGGCAACGATACTTATCATGAGGTTGGCCGCGACACGCTGGGACAAGGAAAGAAGTTCAGCAAGTCGATGCGGTTTTTGTGAAGCTTGGTAATCCGAGTAGAGCCGAGAGCGGCAGCGCCGGGGCCAGCGACTGCCGAGAGCCGATTGCAACCACCGGTCAGTACCGCGAGCGGTAGCGACCGGGTATCCCTGTGACAAATCGGAATCGAGACCATC
>JBDTMK010000185.1:0-6643 GCA_039934315.1 Pyrinomonadaceae bacterium
CGGTGAAATGATCGGAGCCAGTCGTGAAACCGTGACTCGATTATTGAGCGACTTCAGGGATCGCGGATTAATTTCGTTATCAAGGACCGCGGTCTGCATACCGGATCGGAAACAGTTGAAAGCGGCCATCGGAACTAAACACAGAAACGGCAATGGACATGTGTGACGCCAGTCACATAACCACTGTGCGGACAAAGGTAGGATGTTTTTACCCTGCCGCCCAAACCACGATATTTCTATAAGTTCGATAGGCAAGAGGAAGGGATACCATGATGTTTTCTACCAAAAATCTAAAACTAAGCTTCCTGGTCGTCATCGCGTTGTCGTTGACAGTGTGGTTCGCTGTCGGTGCGGTATCTGAACGAGTGAATGGTGCCGACGCAGCGGCCGGTGAAACGGCCGTGGTGGACGACGACTATGTCGGGAGCGAGACTTGTTCCGCTTGCCACGAAGCGCAGTTCAATAGTTTCGAAGGCACGAAACATGGAAAGCTTCATGAGCTGGCGTCATGGAAGGGAAAGGTCGTCGGCTGTGAATCCTGTCATGGGCCCGGCAAGGCGCACGTGGAAGGGTCCGGCGACATTACAAAGATAATCTCCTTCAAGCGACTCAACGCCAAACAAACCTCCGAAACTTGCCTCGGATGCCACGCCGGCAAAGAGGCACATAATAATTTTCGACGCGGCGAGCACTGGCGGAACAATATCGGCTGCACTGACTGTCATAACGCTCATGGCCCAGCAGCTCCCAAGTTTAGGGATGGATCGATCACGTTTGTTGGTGATGTTGCCGCTCAGAAGCCGGGTCAAGCGACCAAGGCGATGCTCAAGTCAAACGAGCCACAGCTTTGCATGTCCTGTCACACCGAAACAAAGTCACAGTTCAGCAAGCCCTTTCACCATAAGGTCCTTGAGGGGACGATGACTTGCAGCGACTGTCACAATCCGCACGGTGGATTCGAGCAGAAACAAGCAAAGCTTTCGGTCGGGGCCGATGCAGCCTGCGTGAAATGTCATAGCAACAAACAGGGGCCATTCGTTTTCGAACACGCCCCGCTGAAAGTGGAAGGCTGCTCGGCGTGCCACACTCCACACGGTTCCTCCAATCCAAAGATGCTGAAGCGAAACTCGGTGCGGCAGCTGTGTCTTGAATGTCACAGCAGTATAAGCGACAGCTTCGCTCCGGACGTGCCGTCTTTCCATAACCAGGCAGTACTGAGATATCAGAACTGCACCATATGCCACTCGGCAATACACGGTTCGAATACAAACAAAGATTTCTTTAGGTAGAAGGGGTGAGAAAATGACCTTTCTTAACGTAAATTTTCACGGCCCATCGGCTATCGCTCTGGCGATCGGCTTGATGCTTGTCACTAGTGCGACGTCGCAATCGCCGTCGCCGACACCGGCGAGCACATCGACTTCGACCGGTAGCGGAATCACATCTACGGTCGAGCTCGGCGTCCGCGCGATCGAAGTAAACGGAAACGACGACAAATACCGAAGCGATTTAAATTACAGACCGGGCTTTCGAGTCTTCGATTCGAGTTTCCTCATCGAAAACAAAGAAGGAGGTAACAACTTTTTTGATTCGGCCCTGGTGACCGCCAGCGGCTGGGGCGGCGATCCGAGCGGTATGTTTCGGGCCAATATCGAGCGAAACGGCTTCTACCGCTTTGATGTGAACGTTCGCGAGGCAAAGTACTTCAACAGGCTCGCGACCCACGCACTCGGTGAGCATACCGCGAACACCAACCATGGTTTTGGTGACTTTGATCTAACCATCTTTCCGGAGCGTGAGTCATTCAGATTCAAGCTCGGTTATTCATATAACCGCACCGGCGGCGACGGCGGGAACACAACACGCGCATACAGCGATGAGTTCGGGGTTCACTCGAACGTCGATACAAGTTCAGATGATTTCCGCGCGGGTGTCGAAGGGAAAGCTTTCGGGTTCAATCTCGGATTGAATTACGGCTTTCGCAAATTTAATGAGAACACATCCTATTTTATCGACGGATTGAATCAGGGCAACAACCCGACCAACACTGCAAGACTGTTTACTTTCGAGCGTCGATATCCTATCGAAGGCACAACGAACTTCGGTCAGTTTTTTGCGCAGCGAACATTCGCCAAAAAGTTGGACTTCACCGCACGCCTGATCTACTCCCTGACGGCGACCGATTTCAGCCTGAGCGAAAATCAAACCGGGCGTGATAATTCGAACAATCAAGTCGACCGCGATCAGTTCAATATTTCCGGACAGGCAAAACGCCCGCAAACGCGCGGCGACGTCGGCGTTACGTACCGAGTTACAAATGATTTTCGGATCTCGAACACGTTTACCTACGATCAGTTCAATATCAGCGGCGGAAACACATTCTACGAGGAGCTCAGGCGACGCAACGCGGCAGGGGTCGGTTTACCTGCGGTGTTTACGAATACTTTTGCCCATCGGGTTACTTCATATAGCCGTGCCACCAACCTCATCGAGGGTGACTACCAGATCAATAACCATTTTGGTTTCAACATCGGGTATCGATTCACTTCCCGGCGGGTGGGCGTCGAAGGCTCTGATCGCGCAAGCACGATAGCTATTCCCGTCACAATTTCCGAAGAGTTCGATAACACCACTCACGGCATAATCGCCGGCTTTAAGGCGAAGCCCGTAAAGAACTGGGTGATCTTTTTCGATGTCGAACACGGAAAGGCCGATAACGTTTTCACCCGGCTTGCAAACTACGACTTTACGAATTACCGCGTGCGGACCCGTGCAAATTTCAAGAGCCTGGTATTCAATGCGTCATACATTAGCCGTACCAACGACAACCCCGGCCGCAGCGCGGCGGATATGCCTACAGCAACTTTCGTCGCCGAAACTCAAAGCCGAACTTTTGCGACAAGTATCGACTGGGTGCCGAGAACGGATCTTAACTTTAGCGCCGGATACACCTATCAGCACCTTGATGCTATGGCCGATATCATTGTTCCGATCGCAGGTGTGAGAACGCCGGGAATCAGTCAATACTTTGTTCGTGATAACTACTTTTACTTTGACGTCCATGCCCAACCTATCAGGCGCGTCACGTTATACGCGGCATATCGGATCAGCGATGACAACGGGCAGGGCGACAGGGTCTCGACACGACCGCAAGATATTATCAGTTCGTACCCGATGACCTTTCAATCACCCGAGATTCGGCTCGCGATCCGGCTGACGCATTACATGGATTGGAATATTGGATACCAGTATTACGATTACGACGATCGTTTCGCCAGTTCGCAGAATTACAGTGCTCACCTGCCATATACCTCGCTGAGATTCTATTTTGGCAAGGCTTCGGTGGATCGTTAGATAGAACGATAATTGTTGATCAGCACGAACGGCCCGGCCTCCAGAACAGAGGCCGGGCCGTTCATCATCGTCTCAGCTGTGGTGGACGTTATCGCGGGACGGGTTAGAACTTCACTCTTTCAAACCCACCAGTGTGACATTCGCTGCATTGAAACTGCGAGATATCCCCGAGGTTCAATGGATGCTTGAAGGCCTGATCGCCTTTGTGGCATGCCGAGCATTGCCATGTGTTCTTGTCGCCTAGATTCACCGGATGCTGAAAGGCCCGGCTCTCGGGTTGGAATGTCTTTCCGCCGAACGACTGCTCCACCGTCGTGTGACATATCGAGCAGTCGTTTCGGATCACTCGGCCGTCGCTACTGAAATGCTGCCCGTCGTGACATCTGAAACAACCCTGACTGTTGAAGTGGCCGATGTTGTTGATGTGGGCCTTCCAATCGGTTTTCATTTCGGGAAAGAAGTAGGTCTGATAGATCTGCTTCACTTCCGCCACGGCAGTCGTGACCGATGCCGCCTTACTAGAGAAAACATCCGGGTAGCTTGTTCGATAAAACTCTGTCAATCCTTGCTCGATCGCAGCCAACGCTTCGTCGGTATCTGTATACGGCGCGGCGAGCACATCGACAGCACGCGCTTTTATGTAGGGAAGCGAAACATCAAGCCTGCCGGCGGTCAGCGAACGGTCTACCGCCTCATTCGGCGACAGATAGATGTGAGTGGGGCGGTTATGACAATCGATGCAATCCATCCGCCGTTTTTGGGCCTGGTCGATCTCGGGTCGCGTCATCGATGAATTCGTCGAGACATACTCGGTTACATTTCCGTTCGCGTCCTTCAATCGCACCCACGGAATATCCTGACGCTTATCATCCGCCGCTGCGTAGGTGATCTCGTTTGCGAGGTTCATGTGCCAGTGAATGCCTCCGACCTCTCCTGACTCAGCACTCCCGCCGCCGACCTTGATGAGCATTTTTGTCTGATTGAGAGAGTTCGTTTCGTCATATTGGAAATGATTGAAGACTTTCATCTCGTCGCCGTGAAACTTCTCGGGCCAGTGGCATTTCGAGCAGGTGTCGTCGGCCGGTCGCATATTGTGAAGAGGAGTTTGAATCGGTCGGTTATAGGTATTGAATGTGACCGCGTAGAGCTGATGCATTCCGTTGAACTTGGAGCGGACGTACCATTCGGCTCCGCCACCGACGTGACATTCAACACAACGGACGCGGGCGTGCGGCGATGCGTTGTACGCGACAAACTCCGGCTTCATGACGGCATGGCACTGCTGACCGCAGAACGCGACGGATTCTGTGTATTCGAATGCCCGGTAGCTACCGAATGCGGTAAGAAACAAGAATACGAATGAAAGACAGAGAAAGACTATGACCGTCCGCCGGCGGGATGGATCGTTGAGATCGAGAATCGGATAAGGACTGATGTGAGTGTCGGGATTTTTCCGTCTCCTCCTACGTTCCAGCAGCGCGCCCGCGATGATAAAAAAAACACCCAGCCCGAGGACGGACGGCAGCAAAATATAAGTTACTAAAACCGTGTAAGGATTGTCGTTGCCTGATGAGAGCTCGATCAGGGCGAGCAGCGCGATGCTCGTAAGGCTCGCGGCGGCGAGAGCGATTCCGATAAAACTGACATAGTTCCGGAGAAGGCTTGCCTGCTTCGAAACAGTTTCCACGGTCTCCGTGTCGGGCTCGTTCAGGGTGTTCTCCATTTCGTCACTCATATCTGTCTCCACAGGAATGAAAGTCTCGAGACTCGACGTCCTGAACCCTTACGAGAAATGCAGTTCAGCACCGCCCTCGACCGACTCATTTTAGAATCGGTCAAGAGCGGTGCTGACTCTCTGCGTTCAGAGTGTCAGATCATCATGCTGCAGGCTTTCTCAATCCCTGCATATATTCGACAAGTGCCTTGGCATCATCGGCCGTTATTCCTTTAGGTTCAAACGCCGGCATGTAGGGCGGCTTCTCACCCTTCTTGCCTTTCAGAATAGCCTCTATCTGCTGATCCGCCGGAGCCGCAGGATCATAGAGCTTCTCCGCTTTCGGGCTATGGCACATTGCGCATTTCGCGTTGTATGTAACCGCCGGATCCTCCGGCAGGGGCGAAACGGCAGAGGCAGGAGTGGTCCGGCAGAAGAATGCGAATGCCATGATCGGCACTATAAAAACGGCGGTCGTTATTAGTTTTATGCGATTTATAGTCATAGGTCCTCTTTGAGGGTTTGATCTTCGTCGAGCCAAAACTCGGGAACATCTTTCGTCTATACTGATCGCAATCATCATGCCTCTAAACCGTTTCAATAAATCCCTTTAATTCTGCGTTTTCCGTCCATCTTCCTGGATCTTTGGCCCGACTATCGGGAAAAGTTCACATGCAAGGCGTGTAATTTTCCGCGATCCGGGCGGTCAGAACCGGAATGTTTTTCCCTCGTGACATCTCCGGCAATTTGTAAAATTATCGGCGCCGAAAGCACGCTGGTCGTTATGACACGCGGCACAGCTCTTCACGCCGCCGGCGGCAAAATGCATCGAGGCAATCGGAGCCGTGACCTGCGATCCGCGACCGGCACCGGGCCTGACGGTATGGCATTCCGAGCAGCTCAATCCTTTTCTCGCATGCTCACTGTGACTGAAATTGACCCTAAACCCCTTGGCTGTCTCTGGCGTGCGGCGCAAGCTGCCGTTTTGATGGCAGGTTGAGCATGAGCCGATATTCTTTCCGCCGGCCATCGTCTGTGGCCCGTGACATTGAAAGCAAGTTACATGAGCACTTGTCCGCGAAGGGATCGAGAGAGCCACGCCTCGGCTCGAGGGTTTATGACAAGTCGCGCAATTCGTTTGTCGTAGATGCTTGCCGTGATCGAATACAGCGTTAAAGCTTCTCAGCGCCGGAAATCTTTTTACGTCGGTTGCGGTGTGGCAGATCGAGCAGATCGGGCTCGAGTTCCCCTCGGCAAACTGCTGAGCGTGGCACGACGAGCAGGGAATATGTCCCGGCATCTTTGGAGCCGCGCTGTTATCGCTGCGAACATGGCAGACGAGGCACGGCAACCGCGTATGCTGGGCGGTGCCATGGGGGAACTTGGAGAAGTCCTGAGAGGCCGGCTCATTCGCGATGACAACATCCGAGGCAAAACTCTTTCGCTCACTGACGTAGGTCAATACCAGCAACGCGCACACAATTGCGATTCCCGTAAGGAACGTCACGATCCGCGAAGGCGGATATTTCCTCTTCAAAGCAAGCAAATCGCCGGCGTTCCTCTTCATCACGGTTT
>JBDTMK010000186.1:0-6629 GCA_039934315.1 Pyrinomonadaceae bacterium
ATATTTTTGTCTTGCTGCGCCAACAGTTCGATCTTCTCCATCAAGAAATCACCGATCTCCTTATGCGTACGTATCGAGTCGCGCTTGTCATAAAATTCCGACAGATCAATTTGCTCGCCAAACCAGATTCGTACTTTCTCTCCGCCGGTCCAATTTCCGAGAACCTGCTTCGGAAGATCGTTTATCAAACCCGTAACAAACACGGGGATAACTTGCGGCTTCGCGTCGTAGATGACCTTTCCGATTCCCGGCTGGGCCGGTAAGAATGAATAAGGATCGTCACTCAGGTTCCTCTTTCCCTCCGGATGAAACCCGATCACGTGGCCGCGGCCGGCCGAGCAGATGCGGATCAGCTCGCGAACCGAAAACTTGTCGAAGGTCCGCTTTTTCGCTTCTTTTTGTTCGCGGAAGAATGGCGGATACATCGCCCACCAACCCATCACAAGATTAACGAACCAGCCGAGCGGATTGTCATAAAAGAATTTTGCACGTACCGGAAAATAAAGTCGGATCGGCCGCTCGGTCCTTCGAAACAGTACGCTCGAGATCGTGTACATATCGAAGAACGAGCGGTGGTTTGATACGAGAATAAGGGGGCGGTTAGGATCGGTGGCCTCGACGTTCTCGACGCCGAAAACATTCATCAAATTGTAGGTCGCCAGGAAGATCCAGAGAGATCCGATATGACGCTGACAGAAGGTCCAGAAAGTTTTCCAGGCACCCGAATTCATCTTGCGCGCCACGTGAAAGCCGACCGACTCGGCGGCAGACAGTACGGAGAGCTCCTCGCGTGTAGGAAGCAGCGGCTTTCCATCGTCCGCGGGTTCGAGTTGTGAGCCGCTCGCCGCGGCAAGATTCTGCGACATAAGCGAACAGTCAGTTTAGCATCCGTCGGCAATTCATTCAGCACCTCGGTTGAAACCTTCTCCGCGAACCGCGTTTAAGAAATCTGGACAAAATGGCAGCCGGAAGTTATTATGACTGCTACATTCCGTTGATAATCAAAGGGTTCATTCGCTGTTTTCAACACGTAAACGTCATCTTCGCCGTCCTACCTCGCTGGTGCGACTGCATGTTTTAGACTCAATTAAGTAGGAGTGATTTTTTCATGAGTAAGTCCCTTATCCGCCTCATCGCGGCTTCCATTTTTCTTGTTAGTGTTCAGGCGCTCGCGAGTGCCCAAACAAGTCCGGACCGTGTATGGACAGCAGTTGACGAGAGTCGAATAGCGGACCGTTCTCTCGAGAGGACCGTAGTGCCGTCGGCATCCAGGACGTATGCCCTTAATAAGACAGTAGTATCGTCGATCCTCGCCGACGCACCGGAAGAGTTCTCGCACGAGAGCCGGTTGGCTCAGACCGTTCTCACACTGCCGATGCCGGATGGCACCTTCGCCCGGTTTCGCATCGAGCACTCGCTCGTCGCAGAACCCGGCTTGATCGCCAAGTATCCTGAACTCGGAAAAACTTACACGGGCCGAGGCATAGATGACCCGACCGCGACGGTCCGCCTCGATCTTCTGCCGAGAGGATTTCACGCGATGGTGCTTGCTAGCAGCGGAACCGTGATGATCGATCCCTATGCTCAGGGAGATACGGAAAATTACTTGACCTACTTTAAACGCGACGTACCGAGATCGACCGAGTGGGCCTGCCAGTTCGAAGAAATAGAATTCATCGATAAGCTGCTTCGGCCAACCGAAGCGGGCAGTCTCATTCCGGATGTGGCGGCTCCCGAGGTAACGAGCGGCACACAGCTTCGCACATATCGCTTGGCTCTTGCGGGAAACTGGGAGTACTGCAATGTGGCAGGAGCGAACACGGTCGCCGGGTGTTTGGAAGCGATGATCACGATAATGGTTCGCGTCAACGGTGTTTATGAGCGCGATCTATCCATGCGGATGGTGATGATCGCGAACAACAATCTCATCGCTTATGCCGGTGACAACATGACCTGCCCCGTCGGAACGGGCGGCTCCGCCTGCACTTCGTCAAACGATCCGTACGGAAATGGCTCGAATGCTCTCAATCAAAATACCGCCAACCTCAACACGGTGATCGGGACGGCTAACTATGATATGGGCCACGTTTTCACGACTGGAAGCGGTGGCGTGGCAAACCTTGCTGTCCCCTGCGGTAACAACAAGGGTGGTGGTACGACCGGTCTTTCGAATCCGTTCGGCGATCCGTTCGCTATCGACTATGTCGCCCATGAGATGGGGCATCAGTGGGGAGCGAGCCACACCTTCAATGGAACTAGTTCGAACTGCGGCGGCAACAACCGCAGCACGTCGAGTGCATACGAAGTCGGAAGCGGCGTCACGATCATGGCGTACGCCGGCATCTGCGGCAACCAGGATCTCGATGCGCACAGCATCGACACATTTCACGTCAGGAGCCTCGAGGCCATCGTCTCGTATAGCCAGACTGGAAACGGAAACACGTGTGCGATGACAACGCCGACTTTAAACACTCCGCCCTCTGTTTCTGTAGTTGGCGGGCCGTCATGGAACATTCCGAAGCAGACTCCTTTCATGCTGACGGCGTCCGGCTCGGACCCGGATGGCGACACGCTCACATATGACTGGCAGGAATACGACCTCGGTGCCGGAACCACGGCTGTTCCAAATACCGATTCGGACGGTATCGCGAGGCCGATCTTCCGGCCGTTCAATTCGGGCACGAACCCGAGCCGGACGTTCCCTGCTCTCGAGCATATTCTCAACAGTGCCGGCGCTCCGCCTTCTACGACGGGAGGCTTTCTAACGGGCGAGCTTTTACCCTCGATCTCACGCACCATGAACTTCCAGGTGATCGCACGTGACAACCGTGCGAATGGCGGCGGTATCAATACGGCAACGGCATCCGTCGTCGTGGATGCCGCGAGCGGCCCTTTTGCGATCACGGCGCCAAACACTGAGATCAGCTGGGCGGCAAATTCAACTCAAATCGTTACATGGAATGTAGCGAATTCGAGTGCGGCTCCGGTCAGCGCAGCAAATGTTCGAATCTTGTTTTCGTCGGACGGCGGACAAACATTCCCAACTGTTGTCCTCGCATCAACCGCGAATGACGGTAGCGAATCAATCACCGTTCCGAACCTACTGACGAACTCGGGAAGGATCAAGGTAGAAGCAGTCGGCAATGTCTTCTTCGATATTTCTGATTCGAACATTACCGTTACGTCCGGTATTGCCACCGTTCGAGCTCCGTTCGACTTCGACGGCGATAACAAATCCGATCTCGCCGTGTTCCGTCCCTCGAACGGTTCATGGTGGTGGCAGCGAAGCTCTGATGGACAGGTTCCTGCAGTACAATTCGGCTCCGGCTCGGACAATGCTGTTCCTGCCGATTACACGGGCGACGGCAAAACAGACATAGCTTTCTGGCGTCCGTCGACAGGCGACTGGTATGTCCTTAGATCCGAAGACTTCTCGTACTATGCTGTCCGATTCGGAGTCATAAATGATGTACCAGTTCCAAGTGACTTCGATGGCGATAACAAAGCTGACCTTGCCATGTTCCGGCCCTCGAACAATACCTGGTTCATCCAGAAATCGGGTGGCGGTGTGGACATCATAGGATTCGGCTCGGCCGGTGACAAGCCGGTTGTTGGTGACTACGACGGCGACGGAAAAGCCGACATCGCGATCTTCCGACCGGCCGTAACAGGCGCGGAATGGTGGATCCGATTCAGTTCAAACGGCTCCGTGTCCGCGTTCCAGTTTGGAGCATCCACCGATCGGCCGGTTCAGGGTCGCTACACCCTCGACAACAAGACGGACGTCGCGTTCTGGCGGCCATCGAGCGGTACATGGTACGTGTTGCGAAGCGAGGACTCATCTTTCTACGCGGTTCCCTTTGGAACGATCGGTGACATTCCGGTTCCCGGAGATTATGATGGCGACGGCAGATTCGACAACTCGGTCTTCAGGCCCTCGACGGCGAATTGGTTTATTGACCGGACAACTGCAGGGACATTGATCCAGCAGTTCGGCCTCGCCACCGATCTGCCGCTGGAGAGTGTGTTCATCCCGTAATCCGATCGAACTGTTACAACAAAAAAAAGCCGGAGAAAGTTTCTCCGGCTTTTTTATTCTTATATTCGCTTTCGAATTATTCGATGTTGAAGTACTTTGCGTCGGGGTGATGGACGATCACCGCGGAGGTGGACTGTTCCGGATCCAGTTGAAATTCTTCCGTCAATTCCACGCCGATGCGCTCAGGCTTGAGCAGTTCAAAAAGCTTCGTCTGATCCTCAAGGTTCGGACACGCCGGGTAGCCGAAACTAAAACGCGAGCCCTGATAGCCCTGGTGGAAAAGTTTCGCGAGCTCGGCAGAATCACCGCCCGCGATCCCCATCTCTTCCCGAATGCGTTTATGCCACATCTCGGCGAGAGCTTCTGCGGATTCTACCGACAGGCCGTGAAACAAAAGATAGTCGGTGTAGTTGTCGGCCTTGAAAAGCTTTGCCGAATGCTCGCTCGCCTTTCGGCCCATCGTGACGAGCTGAAAAGCGACGACGTCGATTTTTCCGACATCTACCGACGCGAAATAATCCGCGAGACAAAAATTCTTTCCGCCGCGCTGCTCGAGTGGCTGCCGCGGAAACGTGAATCGCGTCCTTTCAGTTCGGCTATCGTCTTCGTAGATAATCAAGTCATTACCGCTGGATTGACATGGAAAATATCCGTAAACCAATTTCGCCTCAAGCAACTTTTCGCGAATCGACTGCGCCTTTATCTCCGCAAATTTCGGATAAACCGTCTCGGTGAGTATCTTCTGATATTCTTCGGGCGACTTGCGTCCCTGCTTGTACTGCCACTGGCCTTTGAAAAGCGCCGTCTCATTTATATATCCAAAGACCTTGTTGAGATCGGTGATCTCGACGACCTTCGATCCGTAAGATGGAGCCGTTGGAATCTCGACATCCTGCGAAACAACTGAACGCGTGGTGTGAGTTGTGTCGCCAGATGATCTGGATGAGACGCGAGCAGCTATCGCACCCAGCTTGGCATCCTCGCCTACCAGATCCTCCTCATCGGATTTTGGATTTTGGATTTTGGATTTTGGATTCCCGTTGCCGCCAGCGACCGCAGCTTGGCTTTCGGATCTGGACATTTTAGCTTCCACATTCCGCATTCCGCCTTCCACATTCGTAAGCTCGTCCATCGCATGTAATCCATCGAACGCATCCCGCGCATAAAAGAGCTTGCCGTTATAAAGAGGGACAAGATCCGCATCGACATAACGGCGATTCAGAGCTGCTCCGCCGAGGATCACAGGCACGTTGATACCGCGGTCGTTCATCAGCTCGAGATTGTCACGCATGACCAGCGTCGATTTAACGAGAAGCCCGCTCATCCCGATCGCGTCGGCTTTTGTTTCTTCCCAGGACCGGAGTATGTCGTCAATGGGCTGCTTGATCCCGAGATTGACGACCTTATAACCGTTGTTTGTGAGGATGATGTCGACGAGATTTTTGCCGATGTCGTGAACATCGCCCTTCACCGTCGCGAGAACCAGCACACCCTTGTTCGAGCCCTCGACCTTGTCCATGAACGGCTCAAGAAATCGGACCGCAGCCTTCATCGCTTCCGCAGATTGAAGCACGAATGGCAGCTGCATCTGTCCGCTTCCGAAAAGATCACCGACGGTTTTCATTCCGTCGAGGAGAATGTTGTTAATGATCTCGAGCGGTGGATATGTTCGGAGGGCATCCTTCAGAGAATCCTCAAGACCGATCTTCTCGCCGTCGATGATGTGATGTTTGAGCCGCTCCTCGACCGGAAGATGCGTAATGTCATGCTTGATCGACTGTGCCGTTTTGCCTTGGAACAAGGTCGTGAACTCGATCAGCGGATCATAAGTACAAACCTCTCCCTCAAACTTTCGGCGGTCGTAGATGAGGTCTCGAGCGGTGTCGATCTCGTGCTCGTTGAACCTTATCAGCGGCAGGATCTTTGAAGCATTGACGATCGCCGAATTCATCCCGGCCTCTACACAGTCATGAAGGAACACCGAATTTAAAACTACGCGCGCCGCCGGGCTGAGGCCAAAAGAAATATTCGAGACGCCGAGGATGATATTCGCTTCGGGCAATTCCATTCGGATCTGGCGGATAGCGTCTATCGTCTCTTCAGCGTTCTTGCGGTCTTCCTCGATCCCGGTCGAGATCGGAAGCGCGAGCGGATCGAAGAAAATGTCGTGACCCGGGATCCCGAACGCGACTGTCTGCTCATACGCCCGCCGTGCGATACGGATCTTGTCTTCCTTCGCCCGAGCCATTCCCGCTTCATCTATCAATCCGATGACGACGCTCGCACCGTACTCCTTCGCAAGCGAAAGAACCTTTAAAAATCGTTCTTCACCGTCCTCGTAGTTCGTAGAGTTGAGAATGCATTTGCCGCCCGCGTGCTCGAGTCCCGCCTCCATCTTCTCCCACTCGGTCGAATCGAGCATGATCGGGATCTTGACGCTGGTTACGAGCTTCGCGATTAACTCATGCATATCGGCGACACCGTTGCGGCCGACAAAGTCCACGTTGACGTCGAGGATGTGGGCGCCTTCTTTTTCCTGCGACTTCGCAAGATTTACGAGCCCGTCCCAATCTTCGGCGTCGAGCAGGTC
>JBDTMK010000187.1:0-6622 GCA_039934315.1 Pyrinomonadaceae bacterium
AAAACAGAAATGAAAAAAAGAGGCCGCCAGAAATCTAGTTTCTAGACGGCCTCCTCGACGAATGCTATACGGATTCTTCAGTTTAAAGCTCGCTCGGCTGTGGGCCGGAACTAAAAAATTTCTCGATCGCGACCTTCGTCTCGTCGCGCTTTCTAGCCTGAAGGTCGCTGACCCAGCTGGTCACATTCGAAACAACTTCTCGAGCCGCGGCCCTTTTAGATTTCATGGCAGTCTTTACGGGAGCCGACGCTTTGATGTCATCCCGCTTTATGACTTTGATCTTCATTCCTTCTTTCATGACTGCGATCCTCCTTGTTCGTTTCCCTTTATGTATGAATTTCGTATGTAAAACTTGTCGGCTGGCCGATTCTTCTACTGCCAGGCTTTTGAGCAATTAGCATGCCGTCTATAGACGAACACCTTCTGTGATTTTGCCGACGGTTCAAATTGTTTCCTGGAATCGAGGCTGCACTCTTTGCATCCTGCAAAGTATCGGAAAGATATTTCGCATTTCGCTATGACTACATAACGAAGAACTCGTGTTCCAGGTTCTGTCTATTTTCAAAAGAGACTGTATTTCTATAAGCCTCAGTCGAAGAACGCACCGTGATCCAGAACTTGCGGTGGACGGTATGCTCGTTGCTCGCGATTACAGTAGATGACGCTTACAGACTTCTTGATAATCTACCTCGCCTTCGGCGCTCCGATTGCAGTTTACAAATATTTTCAGAACCGAAAGGTCGACGTTAGTCGCAGGACTGCACTTTCGATCTTTACATTCTTCTTTTGGGTGCCGGTGGTATTCGAACTTTGCCACCTCTATCTTGCTAACGCGTATTGCGGAGATGCTTTCGTATCACATTGGAATTCGGATGCATCAGATCAGCGCGTTCGGGATTTGAGAGAGTCGATCGCGGCGGAATTGGTAAGGTTGGAGCGAGGCACTAATCTTCACGACATAAGGGAAACGGTTGATCGATATACCGGTCTTGCTAACGAGGTTCGAAGCTCGGCGTCTGACACTAAAGGCCGCAATGAACTGTTTGAAGCCTCAGGACGCCAAGATTACGAACTGGGCCAATTGTGTTTGATAAGACGCAACCTGCGTCGACTCGAACGACATCACATTCAGGCCCGGTACGATTTTGTAGAAATGTTGGATCAGGTCACTCGGAGATTCGCCGCTCTGGGTGTTATCGAAACAAGTATGGATTTAGCTCGGCAACTGGAAGATTGCGAAACCGTCGAGCAATTAAGCGCATTAAGGGTTAAAAGGGGTTATTTATGTGGCTCGGGACAGCAAGAACAATCTCAGACCGTTACACCGGTACCGTCGATAGTGATGACCGCCTCGCTGAAACACGACTAGGGCAACTTCTCAAACTCAACGCGGAGGCAGCTCGGGAGAAAGCGTTATATCGTACGGACACTGAACGGGTTGAGGCCTCCCTAATGACGTCGCCGATAGATTCCCGGAAGGCTTACTCATATTTTGGCCTGATGATCGGTGCTTTGCCTCCCTTTGCCATGGTGTTTAGGGGTATCGACAAAACATTTCCCAGCGACCGGCTTTTAGTCTTCTTTCTGCTTTTAGCCCTCGCCGGCGTGGCAACCGGAATTGTCGGCTATGCGACCGGACGTTTCATTCCTTCAGCGGTTCGCTATGCATCGAGGTTTCGCTTTCCAAATCGCATCCTGCTTCTTTTGGCGATGGGTTTCGCGTGGGGTGCAGTTTCAGGAGCGATCGGGGGTCTCTTTCTTTACGTCGTGGGATCTATCTTCGCCGGCATTGTCGGCGGGCTTGTTGGAGCTGTCGTGCTGCCGATTCTTGCGACAACTCACTCGATGATGCGACGCGGTGACTTGATCGAGATGAAACATTTTCTTCCTATCGCCTTTGGAATAACTCTCACCTTTTGTGCTTTTATTCTCGGGCAGTAAATTAGCGATCTCCAAACCTTACTCTCTATTTTCCGTTACCTGAATTTAATGTCTCGCGGGCGCCGGGCGTTGAATCCGATTACCTACCGTGAGAACACATACTTTTTCTCCCCTTTGCGGTTCTGGCGCAGTTACAACCTTCCTCTGCTTTGCACCGTATGCGGGAACCGTTCTATTCTCTAATTCGTGCTCGTCCTGCTTCACCTGTTCGCACTATTGCTTCTTGTGCTCCTCGGCTTTTACGTCTTCGTAGCCGACCCGAGAAGCCGTGCGAACCAGACCTTCGCTGCGTTTATCGCATTCCTCGCACTCTGGACGACGAAAGATCTCATCTTCTGGAATTTTCACGATGCCGGAGTTCCTGCTGGGTGGTGGGTCGCTGCGAGTTTTACCATTGCCCTTCTTATGCAGTGCGCACTGGTTGTATTCGCTTGGGTGTTTCCCGAAAATGCGCGGACACCGAAACGTCGTGCGGCAATCTTGTTCGCGCCAGGCCTGGTCCTTATCCCGGCCGGGCTGCTCGGGTTTCTATGGCGTCAGGCAGCATTCGATAACGGGCGTTTTGTTATCGAGCTGGCTCCGCTCGCATACGTTTTTGTCGGGTACGTTTATTTTGTGTTCTTTTATGGTGCTTCGGTTTTGTACTACAAATATAGAAAGTACAAAGACACACAGCGAGGACAGCAGGTTGGAGCGATCCTTTGGGGATTGGTAATTACGGGGGTCTTGAAGACGCTTGCCAACATCGTTCTGCCGTACTTTGGGATCTATGACTTGCTTCCGTACAGCGCTATTTTTGTTCTGCCTGGAGTCGTGATCTACGCGTACGCGATCTCGAATTTCAAGCTCTTCTCGCTCCAAACTGCTCTCGACCAGTTCAGGCTCTTCCCGATCACTTACAAAATAGCGCTTAGCATCGCGTCGGTCGCGATCGCGAGCTTCGTGATTTTCCAACTCCCGATCGTCTGGTGGTCTTTTCAGAACGGAGTAACAGCGGAGGGTTGGCGCCGGTACCTGGTTTTCAGCGTTGTGTCGGCGCTGTTCCCAAATCTCTTGCTTCTGCTGCTGGTCGTTAGAACCATCTCACGGCCCCTCCAGCGCATTACGGTTGCCGCCGTTCAAGTCACCAAGGGCGACTATGGAACCGAGGTCGATCTGAGAAAAAGTAACGACGAGATCGGCCTGCTCGCAGATTCCTTCAACGAGATGAGCCGGAAGATGGCGTCTGACATCGAGAATCTGAGGCAGATGAATGAACAGTTGATGCGGGCCGACAAGCTCGCCGCTATGGGAACGCTAGCCGCAGGCGTCGCGCATGAGGTTAACAATCCGCTCGCCTCGATATCGTCTTTGATCCAGATGATGCGCTCGGAGAATGGATCGGCAGAGATCGGCGACAGACTGGAGTTGATCCAGACACAGATCCAGCGCATTACCCGGGTTACCAAGGACCTTACCGACTTCGCTCGTGTGAATCCCGCAGCGAAAGTGCCGGTTAGCATTAACGATGTCATCGAGACCGCATTCCGGCTGGCAGAGTTTGACGCAACTTTTCAGAAGCTGACGATAACGAAGGATCTCGAGCCACATCTCCCTGAAGTCCTTGCGGACGCCGACCAGCTACAACAGGTCGTGCTGAACATTTTTCTAAACGCGCGCGACGCGATGCCCGCGGGCGGTGAACTCAATGCGTCAACCCGCCAGTTCGGCTCGGAGATCATCATTGAAATAAGCGATACGGGAACCGGCATCGGGACCGAAAGCGCGAAACAAGTGTTCGATCCTTTCTTCACTACAAAGACCGCTGGCAAAGGGACTGGGCTCGGCTTGGCGGTCTGTTATGGCATCGTATCGGCACACGGCGGCCGGCTCGAACTCAGACAAAATGATGACGGCGGCGCCACCTTCATCGTTACTCTACCAGTCGCTTGACAGACACATCGTTTCGTTGCAATTTATCTCTACACTCCGCGTTACAAAATCTTTCAAAACGAGGGTCTTTTTGATGAAACAACTTTGCCTTTGCGCTGCAGCGGTTCTGCTAACGGTTTGCCCGCTTTTCGGACAATCAAAGCCAACCGCATTTATAAACGCGAGGATAATACCGGTCTCAGGTCCCGTGATCGAGCAAGGAATTTTGCTCGTGCAGGATGGAAAGATCAAAGCTGTCGGCGATGCGCGAACCGTCCCATTGTCTTCGGATGTGGAGACGATCGATGTGGCGGGCAAGACCATTATGCCCGGTCTCGTCGACTCGCACAGCCACATCGGGGGTGGATCCGGAGCCGATGCATCGAGCCCGATCCAACCCGACGTCCGGCTTCTTGACGGGATCAACGCCCGTGCGTCGAGCATCCAGCGGGCGCAATCCGGAGGGATCACGACGGTCAATGTAATGCCCGGCTCCGGTCACCTCGATAGCGGCCAGACGCTCTACCTCAAACTTCGCGACAACGCGGTAAAGATAGATGACCTTCTCATCATTGGTGCGGACGGAAAGTACGCAGGCGGAATTAAGTTTGCGAACGGAACGAATTCGATTCGAACGGGCGGCGGAACATTTCCGGGGACGCGTGCGAAATCGGCTGCGCTGGTTCGCGAACAATTCATCAAGGCTCAGGAGTACCGCGACAAGATCAAGAAAGCCGGCACGGATACCTCAAAACTCCCTCCACGGGACCTCGCCATGGAAGCCCTCGTCGAAGTGCTTAACGGAAAACGCACTGTGCATTTTCACACCCATCGTCACGACGACATTCTGACCGCGCTACGTATATCAAAAGAATTTGGCTTTCGAATCGTATTGCATCATGTGTCCGAAGGGTGGAAAGTCGCAGAAGAAATTGCGAAGGCAAAGGCGCCCACGTCGATAATCATGATCGATTCCCCGGGCGGCAAATTGGAGACGGTAGACCTCAGCTACGCAAATGGAATGATCCTCGATAAGGCCGGCGTACTCGTCGGTTTTCACACCGACGACAGTATTACCGACTCGCGTTGGTTTCTGAGATCGGCCGCCCTCGCCGTTCGAGCCGGGATGTCGCGCGAGAAGGCACTTTACGGTATGACGATGGCGAACGCGATCATGCTAGACCTTGAGAAACGCGTCGGTTCGCTAGAAGCCGGAAAAGATGCGGACTTCATTGTTCTCTCCGGCGACCCGCTCAGCGTTTACACCCACATCCTTCAAACTTGGGTCGAAGGCCGGAAGGTCTTCGACCGTGCGGATCCAAAAGATTATTTGATCGCCGTCGGCGGACTAGGTGCGACCAACGATGCCGATGGCGGACACATCGATTGCTTTGACGGTGACATTGGAGGACAGGAATAATGCGAATGGCGAATTGCGGATTACGGACCTTCTCCACAATACTTGCTACCTTCTGTCTTGTGCCCGCGGCCTTCGGCCAGCTCGCGATAAAGGGAAATACGATCTGGACGATGGCCGGCGAATCGATCTCAAACGGTGTCGTCCTCATTAAGGATGGAAAGATCGAGGCTGTGGGAACAGCATCGAGTATCCCGATACCCGCGGCCTATCGGGTCATCAATGCGAATTTCGTAACGCCCGGTCTGATCGACGCACACAGTGTGGTCGGTTTAAATGGTTATTTGAATCAACCTCAGGATCAAATGGCGCTCGATGGCAGCTCTTCGATCCAGCCCGAACTTCGTGCGATCGACGCGTATAACGCCCAGGAGAGGTTGGTCGAGTGGATCCGCGAATTCGGAGTGACAACGATCCACACCGGTCACCAGCCGTCTGCACTGATATCGGGTCAAACGATGATCGCGAAGACCTGGGGTAAGAATGTTGACGAAGCTACCATAGTGCCGACAGCAATGGTCGCCGTTACGATCGGCGATGGCGGAAATGCCGGCCAGGGGAAATCGCCCGGCACGCGTGCAAAGCAGGCCGCGATGCTTCGTGCCGAGCTGATAAAGGCGCAGGAGAATTCCAAGAAGGCTGAACCCGCAAAGGACCTCAAGTCGGAAATAATGGTTCGCGTCATCCGGCGCGAGGTACCGCTGCTTGTCACCGCCAATCGAGCTCAGGATATCCTCACGGCAATTCGCATTGCGAAGGAATTTAATCTTCGCATCGTGCTCGATGGGGTTGCCGACGCTCATATGATCCTGGACGACATCAAGGCTTCCGGGTTTCCCGTGATCGTCCACGCTACGATGGCGCGAGCCGGGGGCGAAACCGAAAACTTGTCGATGGAAAATGCAGCTCGGATCCGCGCGGCAGGCATACGCGTCGCACTTCAGAGTGGATACGAAGGCTACGTGCCGAAGACGCGAGTCGTGCTGTTTGAGGCGGCGATGGCCGCAGCCAATCGTCTGCTCCCGCGCGAAGCTATGGCGATGGTGACAATAGATGCCGCCCGCATTCTAGGGATCGATAATCGTGTCGGCTCACTCGAGAAAGGTAAAGACGCCGACGTCGCGATGTATGACGGCGACCCCTTCGAATTCACCACTCACTGCATCGGGACGATAATCAACGGACAGGTTGTCAGCGAGGTTGTGCGGTAGTTCCCGTCTCTACGTACTTAGTAAGCATCATTCGAAACCATATGCTCGCATCAATATTTCTACCCTTACTCCTTTTGTTTCAGGCCCCGATGGACTTGCGGCGTGCGGGGTATTCCTTCCCATCGAGGCCAATAGTTGGTGG
>JBDTMK010000188.1:0-6560 GCA_039934315.1 Pyrinomonadaceae bacterium
TGTTGGATTTGCTAGGCGATCCAAACCGAAAGCGTTCAACACTATCTTTTCTGTATCGGCAGAACAATTGCCGACATCGTCTTGCCGCCATAGTAAACCCTCTCGGTCGCTTTTTGAAAATCGGCGTTCGTTGCCATTTGGTAATTCGCAACAAACTTCTGAGGATTGCGCGCGACCAGGGGGAACCACGAGCTTTGGATCTGTACCATTATCCGATGACCCTTTTTGAAAGTGTGAGCGACGCCCGGCATCGTGAAGTTTAATGAAACGGCCTTGTTCGGGATCAATGCGACCGGCTTCTCAAATCCGTTCCGGAATCTCGCCGGCATCGGCTCGCCGCGAAGCAGCATTTCATATCCGCCGGGTTTGAAAACGCTCCACGCCGAACTTTCGTCCGGCTTTAGAAGTTCCGGCTGGCCGTTCGGCAGCATCGCTCCAGTCGCAGGGTAATTGTAGTCATCCGGGAAGACGTCGATCAGCTTCACGACAAAATCAGAATCGGTGCCCGACGATGAGACAAACAGGGACGGCTTCAAATCGCCGGCAACCGCAACGTCCGCCGTCAGCGGTTCTGTCTGATAGACGAGAACATCAGGCCGCATTGATGCGAACCGCTGGTCTTCCGTCATGAAATCGCGAGGATAATTTCTCGTGATCTTTTGCGTGTAGGGAACCGGCTTCATGGGATCCGAAATATACTCGTTGAATCCGGCGGCTCCGCGGGGTGCCGTGAAAGATAGGCCGCCATTCGGAGCTAGATAAAGCGCCGTGTCTACACCTGTAGTCGGTTCGTAATTCTCGAACGACTTCCATTCATGCGAGCCCGTGTCGAAGAGATTTACCTCTTTGATCGCCGATATGTCGCCTTTGTCTTTCAGAAAATGATTAAAGAAAGGCAGCTCCATGTTGCGACGAAAGTAATCACCCGTCTTCTGAGTGAAGTATGCGGTTCCCAGCCAGTCGCCTTCGTTCCTTGACCAGCCGCCGTGATCCCATGGCCCAACCACCAGCACATTAAAGATCCCCGGATTCTGCCGTTCCACCGCCTGGTACGTATGCAAAGCTCCGTACAGGTCCTCGTTGTCATACCAGCCGCCGACCGTCATCGTCGCGCACTTTATGTTTTTCAGCTTTGGTAGAATGTTGCGGTCCTTCCAGTACTGGTCGTAGTTCGGATGCTGCATCATCTCGTCCCAGTCCGCCATCCGATAGCCGATACCCTGTGCCAGTGCATCGCCGGTTTCTTTCAATCCGCCCGCGTTCCGAAAGAAGTCGTAACTGTCCTGCGTGTCGCGCCCTTTCCACGGCTTGATGTAATTCGGATCCGAGGTCGGAGTCTCGCGCGGCTGAAAGAACGTGTAGAACCAAAAATTTTGAGTAAGGAAAACGGCTCCGTTGTGATGAATGTCGTCGCCATGGAACCAGTCCGAGACAGGTGCCTGCGGCGAGCAAGCCTTCAAGGCGGGGTGCGAATCGATCGAGCCGGCTGACGTGTAAAACCCTGGATACGAAATTCCATAGGTGCCAACACGGCCGTTATTGTGGGCAATATTTTTTACAAGCCAGTCGATGGTGTCATAGGCGTCGGTAGATTCGTCTATCTGCTGCGGCGTGTTGTTCGCGATGTCCGGCCGCACGTCGACAAATTTGCCCTCACTCATCCATCGACCGCGCACATCCTGATTGACGAAAATGTAGCCCTCGCGAGCAAACAACTCATCGGGTCCAAGCCGACCCGGAAATTGGTCCTTGCCGTCTTTCCCTTTCCCGTACGGCGCAACGCTGTAGGGCGTGCGATTTAGCAGAATAGGATATTGCTCGGACTTCTTTTCCGGCATGTAGATGGCTGTGAAAAGTTTTACGCCGTCGCGCATCGGGATCATGACCTCGTGTTTGTCGTAATGGTCGCGGATGTATTCAGCTAGCTCCCGTTGTGCCGGGGACTGCTGCGAAAACGCGGCGGATGCAAAAGTGAGAACAAAGATCAACGATACAAAGATTCTCTTTTTCATAACCTACTCGAAAATGACGAAGTTGTTGGAACAGCTTGATTTTCTCGCAGACCGAAGACAAAAACAAGCGTCTATCAAATTGAGATCTCGACCACCAAGATCACCTGGGACCTGACTACTAGGGCGATACTTTGGTTTGGAAATCTCCGACGACTGTGATTCGGGTCGACGTGCTTTGGTTTGGGCGGTAAACGTAAAGGGCTGTGCCGAGTAAAATTAGAAATGCTGCGAGTGCGACGAATTTAAACAGATTGATATTCATTGGATCCTCCTGATCAGACTTAGACCCAGAACGATCCGGAGTTGTTCCATTGCAAATTTTATATCAGGAACTGCGGAGCTCGTCGATCATCTGCTCGATCCTCTCTTTGAGATGGGCCGTGACCTCTTCGTACGTCTGCTCGTTGTTCGTCTGTCGTTGTTCGCCGTTCTCGGCGAGGCCCGACGTCTTCTCTTCGTTTGCGTCCGACAGTTGGCGACCGAGGACGTCCTTGGCGTAGAAGGGAGCTCCGATCTTGATCTTTACCTTCGCCGGCCGGATACGCCAGCTTCTACGCGCCCAGACTTTGTGCAGGCCGTCGATCGCGACCGGCACGATCGGCAGATCAAGTTCGGTCGCGAGTATCGCGGCACCCTTTTTGAATTTGTGAAGATTGCCATCGTAAGCCCGCTCGCCTTCAGGATAGATGTTCAGAATTCGTCCGCGCTTTAACCCGATTGCACTGGCTTTCATCGCTTTCATCAGCTGCGTGTCGGGATCGACGGGGACGACATGGAGCATCTGCGCGATCCAGCCCATCAGACGGCTTTGGAAAAATTCGCTTGCACCAACGTGGAAAGTGTTTTTGAAAAATTCGAAAGGGTAACTGGAGCAGAGGACGAAAGGATCGAGAAAGCTCTGGTGGTTCGGGCAAATAAGGAATGGCCGCTTCATGGAACGGAGATTCTCGATGCCATGAACTTCGAGCTGCATGAAAACCCGGCAGAAAAGATTGAAGAACTTGTAGGCCGCAAACGCGATCGCCAAAAACACGGGCCGGTTGTCGAGTGCTTTGTGCACCTCCGGAATTTGACTCTCGTCGTTGGCCGTACTGAGGATGGTCGACCAGCTAAACTCCGCGTCGTCAGCCGAAACCGTGTCCAACTGGCTTTCGGTGAGTGGCGAATTCTTGGTAACGAGCTCGATCACATCTCTGACCGTCAAAGCCTCCGCCGCCGCATCACCTGAAAACTCTGTCGAGAATGCGTGTTCGGTGGCGGCGAACGCTTCCGCACGCGCGAGCGAGTCGAGACCGAGGTCGATTTCCAGATTCATTGAAGGATGAATGACGTCAACATCTACGGTGTTCGCTTTGATGATTGAGACCACCGTCTTTGCTATAGGACTCTCGAGATAAGCCTGATCCTCAGCCGAAAGCTCCCAGTCTTTCTCGTCATTCGCGTGTCCATTTGTGACACCGCTCTCGAGCTCCTTCTTTAATTCGAAACGCTTGATCTTTCGGCTGCCCGTACGAGGCAGCGGCTCGGCACGAATAATGTAATCGCGGACCCGCTGGTACTCGGGAAGGTCGCGGCCGAGATTATCGAGTGCATATCGGATCGCTTCCTTCGAGTTCGCAACTTTTGACTGTTTCAAATATTCAAAGTCGGGCACCACGATCGCCGCTAGCTTTTCAGCACCGCTGTGCTGAGCATTCTCATCCCGCACACCGATCACCGCCATCTCTTCGACGAGCGGTGTTTTCAGATAATGTATTTCGAGGTCCTCCGGGTGAACGTTTTTGCCGGAAGGCAAAACGATGACATCTTTCGCACGTCCGACGATATATAAATGGCCCTCATCATCGAACTTTCCGAGATCGCCGCTACGAAACCACCCGTCGTCGGTGAACGCTTCGGCCGTCGCTTCCGGGTTTTTGTAGTAACCGCTGAAAACCATCCTGCCTTTTATCAGTACTTCGCCGACCCCATCCTTGTCCGGATTGTCGATCTTAATCTCGGCACCCTTGAACGCCTTCCCGACCGATCCGACTTTATTATCCGTCTCATATGTCGCGGTTGCCGCGCCGCTCGTTTCGGTGAGTCCGTAGCCTTGTATGATCGAGAAACCCAGTTTGTGAAAGTCGGTAGCCACATTCTCGTCAAAACGGGATCCGGCAGAGATAGCGACACGCAGACGGCCGCCGAACGATTCATGTACCTTTCCAAAAAGCTTCGGTCCCAGATTGACGCCAATTGCATTGCGAATGGCTCCGTTCGCCGCAAGCATGCCCCCGAAAAGAGCTCGAACCAGTTTTGGCTTATCCTCCACCGCATCGAATATCTTTTTATGAAACAGATACCAGAGCCGCGGAACGGTGGTCAAAACGGTCGGCTTAAATTGCTTCATTGCGTCGCCAAGCTCCGCTGGCGACAGCTCCTTCAAATAACCCACCTCGATACCGTAGGTGGTCGCTACCCAGAGATTCACGATCTGCAGATAGACGTGAAATAGCGGTAGAAGGCTGAGCATCCTATCCTTTTCGGTGAGTTTAAGGACGTAGTTCACTCCATCAAGCTCCGCGAGAATGTTTGCGTGCGTCAGTGGAACCCCCTTCGGAGTGCCGGTTGTACCACTCGTGTAGATAAGGAGCGCGATGTCGTCTCCGGAAGCTTTTGGGATTTCGCGGGCGAAGCTTTCCGGGAAGGAAGTGGCCGCCCAGTTGCTGAAGTCGGTGTTATCCCCGGCAGTCGAAGGGCTAGACGAGGACCAAATCACGGCCGGTACTTTACGTCCGAGCTTTGTCTCCATCTCCCGGAACTTCTCTTCTACTTCCTTTCCAATGAACACCACCTTCGCATCGGAGTTCTCTATGAAGTTAGTAAGCGTCGCTATCTCGCCGTGGGGATCGACGGGGACACAGACCGCACCGCGATAAAGGATCCCGAGGTAGGCGATGGCCCAACACGGATGATTCTCGCCGATGACGGCGACGCGGTCGCCAAACCCGACACCTTCCTGCTCGAGACGGTGCGCAATCGCCCTGATCTGGCGCAGCGAGTCGCCGAAAGTATAGATCTGCGAGTCGTCGCCGACGATCCGCATTGATATTTTGTCGGTACGAGCTTTGAACGATTCGACGAGTCGCTTTAAATAAGAGTCTGACATGAATTATCGAAATGGAAACCAACGCAGCCTGGGAGATCAACTTATTTGTACCCGAAAAGCGGCCTAAGGACAATGCTTCAGACGGCGCGGTTTGCTTGAACTGAAGGTTGACTGGTGTCCGCGAGAATGCGAAATCGCACAACACCGACGGTGACTTTTTGTCGCGGCAAGAGCTGGAACGCCGCCGTCTCCGTTTTAGGGCGTGTTATCACGATCGGCTGCCCGCCGTGTGCGGTCAGACGAACGCCCACCCGCTCGAAAGCTCCGACAAACGTCATCTCCTCCACCATCCCGTCTGTCAACTTCTGATAATTTTGCATAAGGTTTTCCGGCCGTCGAAGGAAAACATCTTCAGGCCTGATTACGAGCTTTGCGGGCTGGCCGTCCGAGAAGGCATATTCATCGCCTATGTCGAGTGAGATCTCCTCCGATTGAAAGGTCTGGCCGCGGATGATGCCGGAGATAATATTTGCCGCTCCGAGAAAAGTTGCGACGTACTCAGTCTCGGGTTTGTTATAAACCTCGTACGGTGTCGCGATCTGCTCGATGCGGCCCGAGTTGAGCACGGCAATACGATCGCCGAGCTCGAGGGCTTCTTCCTGGTCGTGAGTGATGAAGATCGACGGCACCTTTATCTGTTTAAGCAATGCGCGTATCTCGCGTCGAAGTGTGACTCGGATCTGCGCGTCGAGAGCTCCGAACGGTTCGTCGAACAGTAAAACCTCGGGCCCGTAAGCGAGGGCTCGAGCGATCGCGACGCGCTGCTGCTGCCCGCCCGAAAGCTGCGACGGTGACTTCTTTCGATGTTCTTCGAGATGAACCATCTCGACGAGGCGATCGATCTTCTCCTTGATCTCGTTCTTTGGACGTCCGCGAAGCTTTAGGCCGAATGCAATGTTCTGCTCGACATTCATCTTTGGGAACAGCGCATAGGATTGAAAGATGACGCCGGTACCGCGCAGCCGCGCGGGAACATACGTGACGTCTTTGCCGTGCAAAATAACGTTCCCAGCTCCGGGCATTTCGAGTCCGGCGATGATCCGCAGGATCGTCGTCTTTCCGCTGCCCGAGGCTCCGAGGAGCACGACGATCTCGTCTTCGGCGACGTCGAAGTTTATGTTGTCGAGCACCGTCGTCGTTCCAAAGCTCTTGCTAAGCTCTCGAACGCTGACCGCGGCCTGATCTATTGGTACGATTGTCATCTAAAGGTCTTAAATTTCAAATTTCAAATCTCAAATTTCAAATGTAAAATCTGGAATCCCAAATCCCCAATCCCAAATCCCCAATCCCAAATCCTCAGTCCGTCTCCAGCCAGTCCCTTGCGAAAAACAAAATACTGAAAATAGCGAACGACAGCAAGGCTAGAACAATAGCGATAGCATTCGCTGCTTCGACCTGTC
>JBDTMK010000189.1:0-6509 GCA_039934315.1 Pyrinomonadaceae bacterium
TGTCCCCCGTCAGAATATAGATGTCGTAAAGATACCTGTGAGCAAAGCCGAAATCGGGATCGATCGCCAAGGCACGGCGGCAATAATCTTCAGCCTCTCGATACTCGCCGGCAAAGTAATGGATCTGGCCGAGGTCGGCCAGGAAGTTTTGAGAAAGCGGATCGAGCTCGATCGCGCGTCGCATCTCCCGCTTTGCCTCATCGAACTGTCCGCGGACGGCAAGAAGCGTCGCGTACCAATGGTGGCTCGTGGCGTAGTTGGGCGAGAGATCGATCGATCGCTTGAACGACGTCTCAGCTTCGTCCCAATTCCATTCGAGAAACATCTTGATAAAACCGAGAGTGGCGTGTGCCTCGCCGAGATTCGGATCGATCTGAAGTGCGCGGTCTACGGCCTTGTGGGACAGGGAGGGTTGTATCTCCGACATCATTACAGTGTCGGCGAGACCGACGTAAGCGAGAGCAAAATTCGGATCGCGCTCCACCGCATTCTGAAAGAGCCTCTGCGCCTCGGACATCGATTCGATCGTGCGCTTGTTCCAAAAATATCGACCCCGTACGTACAGGTCGTAAGCCTCGGGACTTTCGGTGAACCGCTTGCGGAAATTAGTTGCCTCGTCGGGTCGGAGTCGAACGGAAAGGGACGCAAGCAGGCGGACAGCGATCTCGTTTTGAAGACTCAGTTCATCCGCCCTCGGTCGCTCGAGCTCGGCCGCCCAGATCGTTGTACCGTCGATGACGTTGATGAGGCGGGCCGTGACGCGAACATTGTCGTCCGTTCGTGCAATAGTACCCTCGAGAACCGCGTCGACTTGCAGCCGCTCGCCTGCCGCTCGCGAATCGAGCCCGGCCAGATTCAGCACAGCTCCCGTGGGTCGAACGTCGATCTCCCGAATATTGCTAAGACGCGTGATCAAAATATCGGCGAGTCCGATCCCGGACGTACCTCCATCATCATTCGAACCGATGCTGTTGAAAGGCAGGATCGCGATCGAGCGAATTCCGGATCGTGAAGGGTCGGGGCCGCCGCGGAAGATCGCATAACTTCCGACCGAGATCGCTATCAGGACTGCGGCGGCGATCGCACGCAGCATTCCTGCGGTTCAGCAATATCGTCGGGCACTTCTCGACTTGGGCCGTCGTCATTTTCGCTCCGGATACGGACGGCGACGGCGTCGTCGATACGGCCGACAATTGTCCCGCCACCCCGAACCCGGACCAGGCTGACACCGACGGGGACGGGATCGGGGATGCCTGCGACCTCGGATACACTTTCACCGGATTTTTCCAGCCGGTCGATAATACGCCTGTCATCAATCTGGCAAAGGCGGGGAGCGCGATACCGATGAAGTTTAGCCTTGGCGGTAATCAGGGACTGGATATCTTTGCGGGTTCTCCCTCATCTAATGCGGTTGCGTGCGATACATCGCAGCCCGTCGGGCAGATCGAAGAAACAGTCAATGCCGGAAGCAGCAGCCTCAGCTATAACGCGACGGTCGATCAGTATACGTATGTCTGGAAGACGAATAAGCCGTGGGCCGGAACCTGTCGCCTGTTCATTATGCGGCTAGACGATGGCTCACAACACTCGGCGATGTTCCGGTTTAGGTGACGCTTTGCGCACAACAGCCATTGAGGAGAGGGACCTGCGATGGCTCCCCAGCCGGCAATATTCCGGTCAGTCTCTATGGTGCATCTACTGACCTTTGCTTTAATTGATGCGAACGGCGATTACAGCTTTGTCGATTCCAGCCGACGGTTCCTATAGTGCCGTTCGGGACCGGTTTCTTCAGCCCGCGGATTGTAACGATCGATTCGCTGACAAATAACGGGAGCGGCGTAGACTTCGTCGACTTCGCGAATGAACCTGAATTTTTCGGAATCAGCGGCCGCGTCTTGACGACTGATGGGAATGGACTCTCGAAAGCTACTGTCTCGATAACGGATTCCGCCGGCGTGGCACAAACCGCACTAACGAATTCGTTCGGGTATTACAGCTTCCCGGATATAGGACCGGCGCCGTACGTACACTTGACGTCGGGCAGATCAGTACCAATTCCCGATAGTCGTACGTGATTTATGTGACCGAAAGGTTGGGCAACATGATTTTGTTGGTTCACCGTGAAGCGTATCAGAGCTTGAGATCTTTGAGCCCCTTTGCGTTCGCTGGTTTCGCAAAGACCGAGTCGGGGACCGGTTTGTTGAATTCGACCGTCTGATAGTTGATGCGAGAAGTTTGTGTACTGCCGGTGAAGCGGTCGATGATGAATGGAGTTTTGATTCCGTCCACGTCGACGAACTGCGCGTAGCGGTCTTCTTCTTTTATCTCCTCGTTGTCGGCGTTCAGGCGTTTATAACTTCCTTTTTGCGGCAGGCCATCGTCCGCCGCGAACTCAAATTCGACTTCGATTCCGTCCTTGTAGATCAGTTTGATCACCTCGTTTCGTTTTCCAAGTGTTGCCGGGCGCTTTCCTACGTAGGTGAGTTCACCTTCTCCGCGCCAATGGCCGCGAAGAAGATGGTCGAGGCTCGTTCGAATTCCGCGTTTGAAGTTCTCGATCTGTTTCTCGTCCTGAGCTTTTACCAACTGCTGATCACCATCAAAAACCCAGCCCGTATTTCCGACATTCGTCTGCACGGTCTTCGATCCCACGCCCTTGAAGTCGGTCCGCTCTTTGTCCGGATAAACGATCACGTCGGTGAAGTTCTGGAACGACAGGACAGCTCCATCTCTCATGAGGCTGTATTTTCCGCGCCCGATCTGCGTTTTTACGTTGAGGTATTTTTCGCCGCCGAGACTTTGGACGGCTCTTTGGAGTACCGCGTCTGCTTTGGCATCCGGAGCGAACGAGTAAGAGACCTGCCAACCACTATAAGGAAGGCCATAAAGATACTCGATCGTCTTTACGACTGAAACAGCTTCACCGTTCGAAATCTTCGGAGCGAATTTTATTTTGCCGGCGGCTTCCACCGCTAGCTCAGTTAAGTTATTCGTCAGGGCTGTGACCGGAAGAATTTTGCCGATCTCGCCGCTTGCAAGAAAAGTTACCGTCAGTCGAGTCGCTCCCTGGGCGTCAAGAGTTCCGAAGTCTGCGGGAAGCGGCGGTTTGGGCGCGTTAAGAATTCTCAAGTGCTGATCTTGACCGTAGCTCGAAACTAAAAAAAATAGCCCAAGGACGATTCCCAAAATGGGGCGGGAAAAGGAACAATTCTGTTTCATAAGGAAAGGCTTTGGGTGCATTCTCTTGCACCAAAGGTGCGGAGGTAATTTAGCCCGGGGCATCGCCCCGGGAAAGATCGATTAGAAATAAAGCACCAACGGTGCGTTGTAAACAGAAACGGACGGGGGCTTACTTCGCCGCATCGCGGCTGGCGTTCTCCGGGCGGCCACCAGGGCCGTTGGCCCTGGCTATATTACCTGCACCTTTGGTGCAACAGAAGTCGAGTTCTATCGCAACTACCCAAAAGGTCTCGGCAATAGTAGCACCGGAGCCTTTGATGCCGGAACTTGGGCGTCAGGTTTGTCCGCGACGTCGATCGCTACATCCTTTTCCCGACAATATCGAACTCGAACGTCAGATCATGTTTGATTCTAACGAGACCGTGAAACGCATCCGTGGCGCTGACGTCGAAGTCCTTGCGATCGATCTCGAATTCGCCAATGGCACGCATCGTGTCGCCGGTTACCGTCACTGTCGCCGGAATCACGATATGTTTGGTGACGCCGTGAAGAGTCAGGTCACCGCCGATCTGAAAATTGACCTTGCCTTGATCGATCGATCCTTTGATGTCCGTGCTCTTAAAAGTGATCTCCGGATATTTCGCCGTTTCGAGGACGATCTCGTTCAGTTCCTTGTTGATTATTTTTTTCTGCTCGGCAGTAAATACTGGATCTGTTTCTTCGAGCGACGCCGCCTGAACAGTCAACTGTAATGCGCCGTTAACCGTATTCAAATCAAGTTCGGCCGTTCCGGTGAAATCCTTGACGGCGATTCGATGACTGTGCCCCTTGAACCACGCGACGCCGGTACGATTCGCGTGGACGATGAACTTGCTTCGAGACGCGTCAAGCTTGTAGCTCACCACAGGAAGCAATGGCGCATAACTTTTGCGTGCGGAGTAAGCCCCTTCTCCGCGAGCATGCAGAAACAATCCGGCCGTAAGAGAGAGAACGATCATCTGGATCAAAAATGTCTTCATAGTTCTTCCTCGAAAATAGAAAAGACCCTGGTACCAGGTAACCAGGGTCTTCAAACAGCAATGATGTTTAGTTCTTAGTTCAGACTAAACGCATCATTAGGAGTAACTGTGACTTCGCCGTCAGTGACATCGACCATGAAACGTACGCCGGCCTTCCAAAGGTTTGTGATCGGGAGTTTTACCTTCTGATCGATGTGCCGTTTCAGGAATCGAGCTCCGTATGCGGGGCTGAATCCTTTCTCCGTAAGGAGGTCAACCGCGGCTTCCGTGACCTCTACGATCTTGCCCTGGCGTTCCATGTTGCGTTTGAGTTTTGCCAAATATAGCCGTGCGATCTCGCGGACCTCGTCCATCGTCAACGGCGAGAACACGATGATCTCGTCGATGCGATTGCGAAATTCCGGCGTGAACCGCGTCTCCGCCGCCTTCATCGCTTCGCCGCGAATCTGCATGATATCGCCCACCGATTTCTGTCCGAATCCAAGCGGCTTCTCATACCGTTTGAAATTCTCGGACCCGAGGTTCGATGTCATGATGACGATCGCGTCGGATAGATAAACCTTCTTGCCGCGGCCGTCAGTCATCCAGCCCTCGTCGAAAGCCTGCAGGAAGAGATTCATCAAATAAGGCGATGCCTTTTCGACTTCATCCAGCAGCAGAACCGTATACGGATCGTCGCGGAGTTGTTCCGTCAAGATTCCGCCGCGTTCTGATCCGACGATACCGCGCGGCATGCCGATAAGTTTTTCAATACCGACAGTGCCGTCGGCGTACTCGGACATATCGATGCGAACCATCTTGCCTTCATCGCCGAACATAAACTCGGCAACAGCCTTCGCGAGCTCCGTCTTGCCGACGCCGGTCGGCCCAAGGAACAACAACACACCGTCAGGCGCGTAGTGGTTGTCCTTGAGCGGGCCTTTGTTCAAACGAAGCCGCTCCGCCACAGCACGAACCGCATCCTTCTGGCCGATCACACGCTGACCAAGATCGAGCTCCATCTGTGAAAATCGATCGGACGTGTCGCGATAGATCATGTCCTTCGGAATACGAGATTCCTGAGAGATGACCTCGATGATGTGTTCCGCTTTTACAACCAGTGATGACGGCTCATTTATTTCGACCTTCACCGAAGCCGTATCAAGCCAGCCGATCGCCTTGTCCGGCAGGTGAAGATTGCGAATGTACTTCGGGGACATCTCGAGCGCCGTATTGATCGCTTCGTCAGAGATCGTGACCGAGTAATTCTTTTCGAGACGCGGACGCAGCCCAAGAAGTATCTCTTTCGTTTGGTCTATCGTAGGCTCTTCGACTTTTACCAGTCGGAAACGACGGGCGAGTGCTTCGTCCTCGCTGATATATTCCTTATATTCCGTCGAGGTCGTCGCACCGATGATTCGCAGCTCGCCGCGAGCCAATGCGGACTTGAACATGTTTGCCGCGTCCGAGGATGTTCCAAGTGCCGCTCCCGCACCGATGATCGTGTGGGCCTCGTCAATAAATAAAATGATGTGGTCTTTTTCCTTGACCTCATCGATGATGCCTTTGATGCGTTCCTCGAACATTCCGCGGAGCATCGTTCCCGCAACAAGCCCGCCCATCTGAAGCTGGACGATATGCGATTCGCGAAGCCGAGCCGGAACTTTTTCAGGTTCGAGCTCGATCAATCTTGCGAGGCCTTCGACGACGGCCGTCTTGCCGACTCCGGGCTCACCGACAAGCATCGGCGAATTAGAGCGCTCGCGGTGCGAGAGAATCTCGATCATCTGGAGGATCTCTTTCTCGCGGCCGATCGTCGGCGGGATCTTGTCCTGCCGTGCGAGCTTGTTCATCGAAACGCCGAAGTGGCGAAGGAAACTCGGAAGCTCGTACTTCTGTCGTGTACGCTCTTCCTCCTTTTCGCGCTTGCGGATCCTCGTCCGTGCAGTTTGCGCAACTTCCTCCGAAGGTACGCCCAAGTTTTGCAGCACGTCATTTAGAATGCTGCGCTCGTCATTAGAAAGTACGTAGAAAATGTCGCTTCCATCGATTACCCGACGGCCTTGCGAACGAGCACGGTCCATCGCCCGTTTGAAAAGCTCGGTTGTTTCCGGTGCGATGCGAAAACCTTTCCCGGTGTGCTGGCGGCCCATTTCCATCCGCTTCTCGATCAGAAGTTTGACCGATCGCGGATCGACCGCAAGATCGCGCATCGTCGAGCTGAAGAGATCGTCTTCCTCACTCGCGACGGCGTGCAGGATATGTTCGATGGCAACGTAGTTTTGATCGCGCTTCTTCGACTCGCCCAGAGCCGTTTCTAAAACGCGTCGG
>JBDTMK010000190.1:0-6499 GCA_039934315.1 Pyrinomonadaceae bacterium
TCTTAAGAACTGAAACCACGAACTCACACGAAATGACACGAAAAAAGCGAACCACGAAACACACGAAGCGCTGGAAAAAACGCGAAGGGCTCCGCTAGCTGAATGTCTGAATGTCCTAGATCGGAAGCCCTGGTTGCCCCAGCCCCGGCAGGGCGGCATAATCCTAAATACACGAACGGGTCGCTCCAAAAGAGCTGGTGGATCATATTAATCGGGACTACCAACATGTCGCTCGTGACCGAGCTACCAGATGAAAATTTTTCACGGCACCGAGAATGCAAACATCCTTCGCCCGACGGTCCTGACGTTGGGCGTTTTCGATGGTCTTCATCTCGGACATCAGAAAATAATGCAGACGGTTGTCGAACGAGCCGGAGCGATCGGTGCGCAGGCGACCGCAATAACCTTCGACCCGCATCCGCGAGCCGTGCTCCATCCCGAATCAGCTCCGCCGATGCTGCAGACTCTCGATCAACGTCTTGCCAATTTTGAAGTGCTCGGCATCGAGCAGGCGATAGTAATGAAATTTGATCGCGACTTTGCTTCACATCCCGCCGAAGATTTTCTACAGAACATCGTTCACGAGCGTCTTCAAGCGAAAGAGGTTTATCTCGGGAAAGGTTTTGCTTTCGGGCGCGACCGCGGCGGGAATATAGAGCTGCTGCGAAAGATGAGCAGCGAGCTCGGATTCTTTGCGGACGAAGTCGATGAGGTGCGGCTCCGCGGAAATCGCATTAGCTCATCCAAAATTCGCGCGCTGCTCGCGGCCGGCCGCGTCAATCTCGCGCGAAGGATGCTCGGACGCCCATACGGTGTCGAAGGTGTCATCATTCGCGGAAACCGACGTGGTCATACGATCGGATTTCCAACAGCGAATCTGAAGCCGCACAATCGCGTCGTCCCGAAATTCGGAGTCTATGCTACAGCAACACTGGTCGATGGAATATGGCGTCGAAGCATCACGAACATCGGAGTCCGGCCGACTTTTGAAAATGATGCCGAGCCGTCGATCGAAACGTATATTTTCGATTTTGATCGGGACCTTTACGGTGATGTGCTTCGTGTGCGTTTTCTGCACCGAATTCGCGACGAGCGGAAATTCAACGGGATCGATGAACTAAAGGCCCAGATCGAAAAGGACTCCGGTCGAGCCTTGAACTATTTCGAAACCCAGGGCGTACGGAATATGCTTGAGATCTTATGATGCAAAGCCGAATACGGCTCCCGCATCGAAATAGGCTTGAGCGACGAAAGTATTAACGAGATGGATAAGGTTTTGGAAAAGGAAACGGCGGTGCTCGACACGCCCCCAATTTTGGAAAAAGGCAACGGCAATCACGCGATGGTCGAGACCAAGAGTCTGCCCATTGCGCAATTCGTTACGAACGAACAGTTGATCGCCGAGGAGAAATTCCTTGCGAATAAAGAGTCGGACGTTGAGAGAGAATACACAGGCGTTCGAGGCTATTTTCGGATCATGCACGTCTCGGCCGTTCTCGGGAAGCTCGCGCTTTATCTTTATCTCGATCAATACGAGGTCCACCAGAAAGCACAGAGACGGCATGCCAGGGAACGGATGAAAAAAGCCGAACGGCTGACCCGGATGGCGGTTTACGGCGAGAATCTCTATGGTGTACGGCTTTGGTTCTTGCACAGGGTGCTGCTTTTGCTTCGGTGGTTTGTTATCGGCGGCGATACCAACAAGGAAGCGAATCAGGAAAAGCAGGCTGATTGGTTGAAAGACAAACTTATCGAGCTCGGCCCGACATTCATTAAGATCGGGCAGTCGATGGGAACCCGGGCCGATCTTCTGCCGCTGCCGTTTGTAAAAGCGCTCGGTGAATTGCAGGACCAGGTTCCTCCGTTTCAGAATGAGATCGCGTTCGCCCGGATAGAAAAAGAACTCGGCCGAAAGATCAATGAAGTTTATGCGGAGTTTGAATTAGAACCGGTCGCCGCCGCGTCACTCGGACAGGTTTACCGCGCGCGGCTGCATACCGGCGAAGAAGTCGCGGTTAAGGTTCAACGTCCTAACCTGGAAGCGACTATCAAGGGCGATTTGGAGATCCTCAAAAAGGTCGCGAATTTCGCCGAGCGCTTTCCACAGCTCAATGAGAATGCCGATTGGTCCGGGATGCTTCGCGAATTCTATACGACGATCCATGAAGAGATGGATTACGCTGCCGAGGGTCACAATGCCGAGCGCTTCCGCGAGAATTTTAATAACTGGTCGAACATACACGTACCGAAAATTCACTGGAACGCGACGACGCGAAAAGTCCTGACGATGGAGTTCATCCACGGGACAAAAGTTACGGACCTCGAGGAGCAGGAGCGCCAAGGTATCTCGCCGGCGAAAGTGAATCGCCTGCTGATCAAAACCTATCTGAAACAGCTTTTGGAAGACGGTTTCTTTCACGCCGATCCGCATCCCGGAAATCTTCTCGTTATGCCCGACGGCCGTCTCGCGTTTTTCGATTTCGGAATGGTTGGCCGGATCACACCTGAGCTGCAGGCAAAGATGATCGATGCATTTTTTCATGTCGTCGGGAAAGACCCGGCTGGCATCGCACAGGACCTGATCGATCTCGACTTTCTTAAGCCGGGAACTAATCCGAACATCGTGCGGCCGGTAGTCGAAAAGATGTTCGAGTTTCATCTCAATCTGAAACTGAAGGACGTCAACTTCAAAGAACTGACGTATGATCTAGCGGACGTGATGTACGACTATCCATTCCGCCTACCGTCAAACTTCACCTATATCATGCGTGCGTTGATGACGCTGGAGGGAATCGGCATCATAACCGATCCGGAATTCAACTTCTTCGAAACGGCTAAACCCTACGCGAAAGAGTTTATGCTTCGACGCGAAGGAAAGGATTTCCGTCGAATGTTCGTCAGCAAACTGATGGGTCGCGACGAGGACGGCAAGATCGATTGGAACCGCACATGGAAGCTCGCAAAGATGGCATTTAAGACCGTGATGAATACTGGCCAATGAACAATGCAGATCGCGACAGTTACAGGCGGGCTCGCGATCTTGTGATGAGGTACGGTTGGAACACGACGTGTTTTCAGATCGTCAATCCTGGGATCGAATACTGGTTTGGTAAAGACGGCGAATCGGTTGTTGGCTACGCTACTGCGGGCGGCGTCCGTGTTGTTGCCGGTGCTCCTGTGTGTGCGGAAGAAGCACTCCCGAAGGTTACCTCCGCGTTTGAAAACGATTCGGAAGCGGTCGGAGTTGGCGTTTGTTATTTCGGCGCGGAGGCGAGACTTGATTCTGTACTTCGGGACGATCCTGATCATGCGCATGTCCTGTTAGGCGCGCAGCCTGTCTGGCAGCCATCTGAATGGAAAGATGTGGTTGCCCGTCATTCTTCGATCAGGGCCCAGATCAATCGAGCCAGAAATAAAGGCCTGGTTGTGACGGAATGGCCGATCGAAAAGGCCCACGACAGTGCAGAACTTCGCGCTTGTTTACACGCTTGGCTTGCGTCAAAGGGTTTGCCGCCTCTGCACTTTGTCATAGAACCTGAAACGTTGACTCGTCTGGAGAACCGCCGGGTTTTCGTTGCGGAGAGGAAAGGCCAGGTCGAGGCGTTTCTGGTTTTGTCACCGATACCCGAACGTTCCGGCTGGCTCACGGAACAATTTCCGCATCGGCCGGGTGCTCCGAACGGAACGGTCGAATCCATGATGGATGCGGCGTTCAGGGCACTGGCCGAAGACAAGTGCGAATACATCACGCTAGGGCTCTCGCCGCTTTCCAAACGTGCGACGATCGGACCGTTCGACAATCCGGTGTGGCTGAAATTTCTGCTTGGATGGATGCGAAAGCATGGGCAGCGATTTTATAATTTCGATGGGCTTGATAGATTTAAATCGAAGCTAATGCCGGCTTACTGGGAGCCCGTCTTCGCGATATCGAATGAACGTCAATTCTCAGGCCGGACGCTGTATGCTATCGCCTCGGCGTTCACTGAAAATCATCCGTTTCATGTTCTGGCGGTCGGTTTGAGAAAGGCTGTGCACGCAGAAATGGAGAACTTTCGACGGTGGATCGGAAGCCGAGCCTGACGTTTAGAATGTGAATCATGACACTTGCCGCCACTATTGATTTCATCATCGAAGATTTCGCCTTGCCCGATCTTGACAACGTCGCATGGCAATCCGCTCATATCGTAACGCTAGACAAACATTGGAACGGCACTCCTGCTCCTCGCGACCGCAGGACCGACATTCGGTTCCTGTGGTCTGATACCGCCCTCTATGCGCACTTCTCCGCCATCCAGGAAGAGCCCCTTTTTCTAAATGATGAGCCGCAGACTTTGACGAAAACAATGGAGCTATGGGAGCACGATGTATGTGAACTTTTTCTCGCTTCGGATGCCCGTAACCGGCGCCGTTACTTTGAATTTGAGATCGCTCCTACGGGTGAATGGCTGGACCTGATCGTGGACTGGGCAAAGGATGAACCCAGAGACTGGGAGTACTCTTCGGAAATGGAAACGTTTGCACGCATCGAGCCGAGCGCGGTTACGATGGCGATGAAAATTCCGTGGTCGGCGTTTGGCGGAAAACCCAAAGAGGGCGATGTATGGCTCGGTAACCTATTCAGACAAGTTGGTTCGGGCGAGACTCGCGGTTACCTGGCATGGTCACCGACAATGACAAAAGAGCCGCAGTTTCATGTGCCGGAAAAGTTCGGCGAGTTTCTGTTTAGTAAGTAATTATCCTCATCAACCTCTGCTGTCTACCCAGTTTGCAGGTTCGGAATGCGGGCTTGCGAATGCTATTAGCGCGCCAAATCAATGCTAGCTTGAGATGATAAAATCACGCGACAAGCTTGTCGTATACGATCAACGCTCCCAGCCCCAGACTAAACACACCCGCCGCGAGACGAATTCCTTTGTTGAGATACGAGAAGCGGTTGGCAGTGAAGTATAGCGGCAAGCCGATAAGAAAACTCATCGCCATCATCCCGCCGATCGAGCCGATCCCGAAAATCACAATATAGAGAAGAGCAAGCGTTGGCGACGCAATGGTCGGAACCACAAGCAGCATTAACGCGGCGCTTCCGGCGAGACCGTGAACCATACCTATGACCACCGAACGGGGCGAAAAGCGGTGATGGCCCGTTTCAGCTGGCTCGGCGCCGTGAGCGTGGATATGGACGTGCTCGCGCTTTCCATGGTCGTGAGTGTGTACGTGGATCTTTTCCGCCGAGAACAATTTGCGGAGCGCATTGAGACCGAGCAGTATGAGCATTCCGCCGACGATCGCCTCTAGTTTTGTTTCGACCGAGGGGGAGATCTGCAGCTTCAGGAAAACCACCACGGCGCCAACTGCGAACAGGGAAATGGTATGGCCGACGCCCCACATTCCGCCAACGAGAGATGCTGTGAACAGACCTTTCTTCTCGGCGACTATCGTCGAGACGGCCGCCAGATGGTCGGCCTCGATCGCATGCTGCAGCCCGAGCACGAAGCCGATCAGCAGCACGGAGAAAGTTGAAAGTTCCGGGGTAAGTTCCACGAGTAAAAACTAAAAACTAAGAACTAAAAACTAAAAGTAAAAACTAAAACCACTCACTAGCGGCAGGGAAGCCTGAGATCCCAGACCAATCGGTTCGCCAATCCAAAATCCAAAATCCAAAATCCAAAATCCAAAATCAGACTGTCATTCCGCCGTCAACTACTATAGTCTGGCCTGTCACATAACTCGACGCGTCGGACGCGAGGAAGACAACGGTTCCTTTCAGCTCACCTTCTTCACCGATCCGCGGGATGACGTTGTTTTCCTGGATCGACCGTTCGTACAAGTCTATCACCGCGTCCGCGAGTCGCGAGTGGAAGAACCCGGGGGCTATCGCGTTGACGCGGATCCCTTGTCTTCCCCAGCTCGCGGCCAGCTCTCGGGTTAATCCTATGAGCCCCGCTTTGCTCGCCGCGTATCCCGCATAAAACGGACCATTCGCGGACGACGTCAGGCCGGCGATCGACGCAATGTTTATTATCGATCCGCTTTTCTGTTTCAGCATCTCGCGACCGGACGCTTGAGCAAAGAGGAAACAACCGGTCAGGTTTACGTTGAGAACATGCTGCCACTTATCGAGCGGCATGTCCTCCGGCATCGCTCCCCATGAAACGCCGGCGTTATTTATCAAAATATCGACACTGCCGAATTTCAGTTTTGTCGCGGCCACAACCGCTTCGACTTCGTCGGGCTTTGCCACGTCGCAGGTCATCCCGGCTACATTAAAGCCATTCGCCTGAAAGTCGGTTACGGTTTCATCGAGCCATTCGGCTCGCCGCGAACAAAGCATCAGGTGCGCGCCCGCTTCGGCGAGACCCTCGGCCATTTCCTTCCCAATTCCCCTCGATCCGCCCGTAACGATCGCCGTTTTGTTCGTAAGGTCGAACAATTCTCGAATATGCTTGGTCATAGTGCGCGCGTAAGTCGGTTTTTCGTGGAAAATAATTACGCAATTATTAGT
>JBDTMK010000191.1:0-6492 GCA_039934315.1 Pyrinomonadaceae bacterium
GGGATTCGATGTCGATCCGCCGCCGCTCCCGCCGCTGCCCGATGTCCCACCACCACCACCACCGCCGCCGCCGCCGCACGTCGCCCAGACAGGCGAACACACAAATGCCGTTATCAGGAGAAATGCGATACTTCGACCGATCAGTGTCCTCATATATGCTCCTTGTAGTTCTAGGTCAGAAGATATGCGATGCGTCACTCGGCGGGTTCGTTGTAATACTGAGCCCAAAGAAGTTCCGCCTTAGCGACAAACTTGCACTACCCTCTTGTGATTCGCTCTGTATCGCAACGTCTCACCCTGACGTGGATCCGCCACATCAGATCACGTAGCGTGGCCGCGATGGAGACAAGGCTCAAGGGAATTCCGGCAATCAGCAGCAATATCTGCGTGATCCAAATCGAAATGGGTCTCCGGGGACGGTTTGACATGCTACAGCGGATACAGAAAAGTCGAGCTTCCGGACTTAGATACGGAAGCTCGCTTGACTAGCCACGCTACTCGTCTTCCTCATGAGCCCTAACTCTTCCGGAGGCGACGGCTTCGTCGATCACCTTTTGCGAGAGGTTGTGGGGGAGCGGATCGTAATGTGAGAACTGCATGTGGTACGAACCGCGTGCCTGCGTCACGGAATTCAGCTTGGATTGGTAATCGAGCATTTCGGACAGCGGCACTTTAGCTTTGATCACTTGCTGTTTACCCCTTACTTCCATTCCACCGACGCGACCACGACGACTATTGAGGTCGCCCATAATGTCACCGGAAACTTCCTGCGGTGTAAAAACCTCGACGTCCATTATGGGCTCGAGTAGAGTCGGATGAGCTTTTTCCATCGCGGCGCGATAGGCTTTCCGGCCGGCCGCACGAAACGAGTGTTCATCCGAATCAACCGCGTGAAAACTTCCGTCGATGAGCGTGACCTTAAAATCGACAAGCGGGTAACCTGCGACGGCGCCGGCCTGGGCGGCCTCGATAATTCCTTTCTCGATGGCCGGGCGGAAATTCTGCGGGACCGATCCACCAAAAATCTTGTCCACCCAAACAAAGCCCTCGCCTCGTGGCAGTGGCTCGAAAATCACCTTGCAATCCCCAAACTGTCCGCGTCCGCCCGACTGCTTTTTGTGCCGGCCCTGGACTTCGCACTGTGCCGTGATGGTTTCTTTGTACGGGACCTTAGGCGGGTGAAGCGCGACCTCGACGTGATATCGATTTGCCAATTTCGCCACTACTGTTTCGATGTGAAGCTGGCCGGAGCCGGACAAGATAAATTCCTTCGTCTGCGGGTCGCGATCGAAATGAAGACTCGGGTCCTCTTCCAGAATCCTGTGCAGAGCGCCCGAGATCTTGTCTTCGTCGGCTCGCGATTTCGGTTCGATAGCGAAGGCGATCGCAGCTTCCGGATATTCGACTTTCGGATATACGATCTGCTTCGCTTTATCGCTCAAAGTGTCTCCGGTCTGAGTGTCTCGAAGTTTTACGACCGCGATGATGTCACCGGTCTGAGCTTCATTAACTTTGTCGAGGACCTTACCCGATATTAGGTGCAGGGCGCCGAGTCGTTCAGGAGTATCGCGACTCGAGTTGTGCACGGTCGCATCGCTCGCGATCTTTCCGCTGACAACTTTCATGACGTTTATGCGGCCCGCGAACGGGTCTGCGATGGTGCGGAAGACGTAAGCAGAGAAAGGCTCGTCGTTCGAATATTTTCTATTGATACGGTCGCCCGACATGTCGGCGTCCGCAAAACCGTACTCGGCCTCGTGCGTGGCAGGATTCGGAGCGAACTCGACCAGGTGATCCAACAGGATCTGCAAGCCGACGAGAGTCGTCGCTGACACTGCATAGACGGGACAGAGTTTGCTCTTCGCGATCGCCTTCGCGAGGTTCGGATAGATATCCTCTTCGGGCAGCGTGCCGTCCTCAAAATATTTTTCCATCAAGGCGTCGTCGGACTCGGCGACTATCTCGATTAGGCGTTCGCGTGTTCGATCGAAGATGTCTTTCCCTTCGGACGGAATTGCGATGCTTGTCGCCTTGCCGTGCTCGTCGAACTCGTAAGCTTTCTGGTGGACCACATCCACCACGCCCCTAAAGCTTCCCTCGGAGCCGATAGGAAGCGTGAACGGGACGATCGACCGGGCAAAACTCGAGGCGGCCGTCTCGAGCGCATGACCGAAATCGGCGTGCTCCTTGTCGATCTTATTGATTACCATGAACCGCGGCAGCAGGAATTCGTTTGCGTACTGCCATGTTTTCTCGGTCTGAACTTCGATCCCATGTACCCCATCAACGACGACCAGCGCGCAGTCGGCAACGCGCACAGCCGGACGGGCGTGGGACACGAATGCCGCGTAACCAGGGGTATCGATCAAATTGATTTTGGTGTCTTTGTACTCGAGGTGGGCGAAGTTGTTGTTGAGGGAAACTTTTCGTTCGATCGAATCTTCGTCGTAATCGGTAACGGTCGTGCCTTCGTCGACTTTTCCCCAGCGTGGTGATGTGCCGGACACGTGCAACAGCGAGGAAACCAGTTGGGTTTTACCCGCGTCGCCGTGTCCGATTACAGCCAGATTTCTGATGTTCTCAGTTGCGAATGCTTTCATCGTCGGCAAGTTCTCCTTTCGTAAGTCTCTGGTCCCAAGTCCCAGAGTCCCAAAAGCCTTGTTCCCAGTCTGGGACTCTGGAACTTTGGACTGGGACTTAAGTTGGTTGGTAAGTAGATAATTTATCGGTATTGAGGTTTATTGGCAAGAACAGGCCGGCGAAGGCATGGGCCACCCCGTTTCCGCCGACCGGGAAATCCTTTTACAGATCAGGCGATTGTTATATAATCAGCACACTGTTCCGGTTGCCCACTTCGCTTTCCCGATACGCGTCGTCTTACTTTTAAGAATTGAGACTCGCAGATCAACTGGGTTTCCCCGCTTACCGGACTTCGCTTTTTTCTCATCAGCGGCCGAAATGCCTCCTGGAACCTACTGAAGGAGATACCTATGCCATCGCTTCGTAACACCCTTGCACTTCTTGTCGTTATTTGGGTCTCGACAACCGCCACGCTCGGTCAGAACTCGGTCGACACGTCTTTTGCCCCCGCGGCGTCTATTACGATCACGGCCGAGACCGCGACGGGCAAAGGCATCGTTACTCAAGCCGACGGTAAGCCCGTGATCTTCGGAGGCAATCTGGTTGTCAGCGGTGTTGCCAAGGGCCACCTCGCGCGGTTGAACGTTGACGGAACACTCGACACGACATTTTCTTATTGCAATTGCTTGCTCGGGTCAGTTACGAACGTAGTAATTCAGGCGGATGGAAAGCTGCTTGTCGCCGGAAACTTGAACAACCACGCAAGGGTCGTCAGGTTGAATGCGAACGGTTCGGTGGATCCGAGCTTCCAAAGCGCTTTTCCGCTGGATGGCGGTTCCAACAGCTCCTTCGCAGGGATCTCCCTGGTCCAACCCGACGGAAAGGTCCTTGTATTACTTTCACTGGGCTTTTCGGGGTTTCATGCCGGTTACGTCGTCAGACTAAACATCGATGGTAGTAATGATTCGGGATTTACGCCGATCAATTATGACGGCGGTCAATCGATCTCGACTTCGGTCAATTCTCTGGTTCTCGATGCAGCGGGGAAGATCTATCTCGCAACGATCACCTATTCAGGTCCGGCATTCGGCTCGGCATTGAGACGTTATAACGCCGACGGCTCCGCTGACACTACGTGGACCGCTCCGAGCGCTGGACCCTCCGGTTTTATTTATCGCGGTCTCGCCCTTCAAGCGGACGGCTCGCTTCTTATCTCCGGACGATTCGACACCGTTAACGGCGTCAGCAAGCGGGATCTCGTGCGGATACTTCCTGCGGGAAATGTCGACATGAATTTCACGGCGCCCGGGCTCGGCAACGGAGGCGGGCAACTCCACGTCCTTCCGAGCGGAAAGATCCTCGTCGCTTACGACTCGAGCGGGAATGGCTCGATTACCAGACTGAATGCCGACGGGTCGCCCGATCCTACATTTGCGTTATCACCCACGGTGCAAAACGTCATCAGCAGATTCGCGGTTGATCCGATGGGAAGAATTCTTTTCTTTGGCCTATCGTCGGATGCGAAATATTTATATTTCAGGCTCAACGTAAACGGCGATGCCGACACAACGTTTGGTCCTAGCGTGACGACGTTTGCGACGGTGAGATCGCTCGGCCTGCAAGCGGACGGCAAGGTGGTTATCGCCGGCAATTTCACGCAGATGAACAACTTGTCTAGGACTAAGCTTGCTCGGGTCCACCCGGATGGGACGGACGATCCGAGCCTGGATCCAATGGACGGGTTCGATCAGCCCCCGGCCCGGATGCTCATACAGCCCGACGGTAAAATCCTTGCGGCCGGCGGGTTCGCGAGTTACAGAGGAGTCACTCTGCCCGGTCTCGTTCGCCTGAATGCGGACGGCAGTATCGATACGTCTTTTTTACCGGTTATCGAGGGCGCGGTATTTTCAATCGGACTTCAATCGGACGGCAAGGTCCTGATCGGCGGCGCTTTCACGTCCGTCGACTCGGTAGCCCGGACAAGTGTCGCCCAGCTTACCGCCGCGGGCGTTCTTGATCCAACCTTCGATCCACTCCTCGGAAGCCCGACGATCACTGAGATCTTTCAGCAGCCTGACGGCAAGATCATTGTGGGCGGAACCTTCTCCGGCGTGAATGGCTTCAATCGGTCTAACATGACACGTCTTAACAACGACGGCTCGCTCGATCAGACTTTCAACGTCGGAACGGGTGTTGGGGCGCAACGGATCTGGCTTCAGCCCGATGGCAAGTACATAGTTTCGGGCGGTTCGATTATCCGAAGGAGGAACGCGGATGGGACCGCGGATACCAGCTTCGTGGGTCCGACGTTTGCAACATTCAGTTCCGGTAACCAAACGATCGACGCGGTGGTCATCCAGCCTGACGGCACTTACATCGTTGCGGGCCGGTTCGATTCCGTGAATGGCAGTGTCAGGCGAAACCTGATCCGGTTGACGTCGACGGGCAGTGTCGACCCGATCTTTTTCCCGAACGGTGCCGATGCTGCCGTTCGAGCTGCCGTGCGCCAACCTGACGGCAAGATCGTTATAGGTGGTGAATTCACGCGAGTGGACAATGTCGTAAGGGCAGGAGTCGCGCGGCTGAATGTCGCTCCATACAGAAAGCCGACACCATTCGACTTTGACGGTGACGGCCGCGCAGACATTTCGGTGTTCAGGCCATCGACAAATCGATGGTATGAACTGTTCAGCTCAAACGGTACAGTCGCTGAAGAAACCTTCGGCATATCCGGAGACATCCTGACGCCCGCCGACTTCGATGGTGATGGTATAACCGACGAAGCCATCTTCCGCCCATCGAACGGTCAGTGGTGGTATCACAGCAGCGTTAACGGGTCTTTGGTTCTCAACCAATACGGATCTAGCGGACTGATCCCGCGGCCCTCCGATTTTGACGGCGATGGAAAGGCTGACTTCGTTCTCTTCGATCCCACCAGCGGCGTCTGGTCGCGGATCGGCAGTCTAACGCCCACCCAGTCATCCAACTCGTCGTTCGGTCTTGCCGGGGATCAGCCGCTGATCGGCGATTTTGATGGCGATGGTAAATCGGATCTTGCGATCTTCCGTCCGTCGAACGGCGACTGGTGGTACTCGGCGACATCGGCCGGCGGTGCATTTAGAAACGTGCATTGGGGTCAGAACGGAGACATACCGGTGCCGGCGGATTACGACGGGGACGGGAAGACCGACTACGCCGTCTTCCGACCATCGGATGGCGGCTGGTACATCTACAACAGCGGAAACGGATCCTTCACGACGACTGCGTTTGGAATCAGCACCGATCGGCCGGTTGCGGCTGATTACGATGGTGACGGCCGTGCGGATATTGCGGTGTTCAGACCATCGACGGGAATATGGTACCTGCTGCGATCGACATCCGGATTTGCCGGATATCAATTCGGGATCAGCACAGATGTTGCACTCCCCGGCTCGTTGATTCCGTAGCTTTGCCGGAAAATTCGAGAGGTCGCGCTTCTGTGGTATTATCGCGTTTTTCCTATGAGCAATTTTGAAAGCGCGATAGCAGAGCTCGACCTCAATTTATTTTCGAAAATTGACAGTCAGTCCACCGAGAACGATAAGAGATCATTCCTCGCGATCCAACTCGCAGTTCGAAACCTGAGACCAGGTTACAAATACCTTGAAATCGGGTCGTACCTTGGCGGGAGCATTCAGCCTCACCTCCTGGATGATTCATGTGCACGGATCTATTCGATCGATAAGCGGCCGGTGAAGCAGCCCGACGCTCGCGGGTTCGATTACACATACTTGAACAATTCGACCGAGCGAATGCTGGAAAAACTTCGCACCGTTGCATCCGACAAGATGGATAAGCTTGTCACAATAGACGGCGACTCGCGTTCGATCGATCCGGCCGAGATCGAGGAGAAGGTCGACGTATGTTTTATCG
>JBDTMK010000192.1:0-6464 GCA_039934315.1 Pyrinomonadaceae bacterium
AGGTTTCGATCAACACCGCGGCGGTGAAAAACCCTGAAATCATCGAGGATGCAGCGAAGAACTTCGGCTCGCAATGTGTGGTGCTTGCCGTTGACGCCAAGCGAACCAACGGTTCGTGGCACGTCTTTCTGAACGGGGGTCGGATCGCTACAGGCCTCGATGCAGTCGATTGGATAAAACGCGGAGTCGAGCTCGGTGCCGGTGAGATCTTGTTGACCTCGATAGACGCCGACGGTACGAAAGACGGGTTTGATCTGCGTCTGGTCCGAAAGGTTTCAGGATCTCTTGCCGTGCCCGTGATCGCCTCGGGCGGTGCCGGATCGTTCGACCATTTCGCGGATGTGTTTGTTAGCGGGAAGGCCGATGCGGCCTTGGGGGCAAGCGTTTTTCATTATGGTGACATTCAGATTCCTGCTCTGAAATCCTTCCTCAAGATGCGGGGCGTCGAGGTAAGAATATGAATCCGGATTTTGCAAAGTATAGCGACGGGTTGATCCCGGCGATCGTTCAGGACGCCAACACGCGCCGCGTCTTGATGCTCGGCTTTATGGACCCGCATGCGATAGAAGTAACCCTCAGAACCGGACGCGTCACGTTCTATTCGCGGAAAAAGCAAAGGCTATGGACCAAGGGTGAAACCAGCGGAAACTTTCTGGAGCTCATCTCGATCGTGGAAGATTGCGATTCGGATACCGTGCTCATCAAGGCCAGGCCAAGCGGGCCGACATGTCACCAAGGCTCTGATACTTGTTTCGGAGAACCTAACGACCCGCCCGATCGGTTTTTGTCTGAGCTGGAAAGGATAATCGACGACCGGCGGTCACATCCTAAAGACGCTTCATACATTTCAAAGCTCTTCGCAGAAGGATTGAACCGGATCGCACAAAAGGTCGGCGAGGAAGCGGTGGAAACCGTGATCGCGGCCAAAGACGATGACCTCGGCAAATTCAAAAAAGAAGCTGCCGATCTTCTGTTTCACTACCTCGTTCTCCTAAACGCTAAAAACATAAACCTGAAAGACGTGGTTGAGGTCTTGAGTAGCCGACACGGTAAATAGGGCTACGCAGTGGCTCTCCGAACAACCGCCCTGTGGTTAGTACGGTTCGCTCCTGTGGCATCGAACATTCCGGCCTCTTCTCGTATCCATTACGATCGCTCCATTGCAAAAAATTCCCCGCTGTCGGGCATGCACAAACTGGAGTTGAATCTAATGGCAAACAAATCTAATCACTTTATTTTCAGAAACGCTCTTATCGCGCTTGTGTTGTTCTGCTGCGCTGCATTTCCGCAGATGAAGCAGGACAACGCGAAAGACAATGCGGACAAAACACTGTCCCCTTACTTTCTCGTGAAGGGCGATCCTAATGTCGATCACCTTCCTCTCAAAGACACAAAGGTCGACGTCGCGGTGTCCGGCGTGATCGCCGACGTTCGCGTTGTGCAGACCTATCAAAACGACGGCACGCGGCCGATAAACGCGACGTATGTTTTTCCAGCGTCGACGCGGGCCGCCGTGTATGGGATGCAAATGCGGATCGGCGATGAGCTGATCGTTGCGAAAATAAGAGAACGAGACAAAGCTAAAGAGGAATTCGAAGCGGCGAAACGAGAGGGCAAAAGCGCCTCACTGCTCGAACAATCTCGCCCAAACGTTTTCACGATGAACCTCGCCAACCTGATGCCGAACGAAGCGGTTGAGATCGAGCTGCGTTACACAGAGCTGCTCGTGCCGACCGACGGAGTTTACGAGCTCGTTTATCCGACAGTCGTCGGGCCCCGATATCAGTCACCCACAGAATCCGGCAAAGCCGACGAAAACAAATTCGTCGAGATGCCGTACCTCCACGCAGGCGAGAAGCCGACGAGCACGTTCAATATTTCTGCGCGGGTAGCAGCCGGAGTTCCCATCCGCGAGCTCCAATGCTCGTCGCACCCGATGATCCCGGAATGGCAGGGCGACAGCGTCGCTAAGCTAACTCTGGATGATGCAGATCGATATCAGGGAAATCGGGACTTCGTACTGCGCTATCGCCTGGCCGGGGATTCGATCACATCGGGCTTGATCCTTTATCAAGGCGACGGCGAGAATTTCTTTTTATACATGGCGCAGCCGCCGAGGCGGGTCGCAGTCGAGGACATTCCCCCGCGCGAATTTATCTTCGTCGTCGACGTATCGGGTTCGATGGAAGGCTATCCACTCGAGACGTCGAAGAAGCTTCTTCAAGACTTGATAGGCGGTTTGAGGCCGACGGACTTTTTCAATGTTGTTCTGTTCGCGGGCGATTCGACCGCACTGTCTGAAAAACCACTGGCCGCAAACCAGGAAAATATTTCACGGGCAATTCAGCTTATCGATCACCAACGCGGAAGCGGCGGCACCGAACTCTTGCCCGCACTTCAGCAGGCAATGCATCTGCCGCAGGAACCCGGCGTGTCCCGAAGCGTCGTTCTCATAACGGATGGTTACGTTTCAATCGAAGAAGGCGTTTTCAAATACATCAGGGATAACCTTGGGCAGGCCAATGTCTTCGCATTTGGTATCGGCGAGGGCGTTAATCGGTATCTCATCGAAGGCGTCGCCAAAGCTGGCCTCGGTGAACCATTTATCGTCGAAGGCCGGGCGAAGGCTACGGAAGTCGCAGCGAAGTTTCGCGAGTATATACAGTCGCCGGTGCTAACGGACATTCAGGTCCGCGCCAATGGCTTCGAGATATACGACGTCGAACCGGGCAGTTTTCCGGACTTGCTCGCGGAGCGGCCCATAGTCGTTTTTGGAAAATGGCGCGGCAGTCCAAGCGGAACGATCGAGCTAACCGGCAAGAGTGGACGAGGCGATTATTCCGCGAGCTTCGATGTCTCGAGCGTCCAGCCGGAGGAGGGCAACCGCGCACTTAGATATCTGTGGGCACGGACACGGATCGCCGAGCTTTCAGACTATGGGCTCGGGGATGTAACGGAGGCGAACGTGAAGGAGATCACGGCGCTCGGTTTGAAGTACAACTTACTAACCCGTTACACGTCCTTCATCGCCGTGCGAGAAAAAATCGTGAACCCGGACGGTTCGGCAACTGATGTGAACCAACCACTGCCCTTGCCTGTCGGAGTCAGCGACATAGCGGTCGGCAGCGAACCGGAGATCGCGTGGCTGTTGGCTAGCGTGGTGTTACTCGGTTGCTTATGGATGCTTCGCCGAAGGTGGATCGCGCTGCCCTTAGCGGGCCGAAGGATGAAACTTTAAACCTGACGGTTCTTTATTTCGTGTGTTTCGTGTGTTTCGGGGTTCTAGCCTTTCAGAACCACAACCACGAAACACACGAAACACACGAAACAAGAAATGCAGCTCAAACAAAGAATAAGAACCTCGGCGCAGTTGGCTACTATTTTACTTGCCGCATACGCTCTCAAATCTTTTTACTCCGCGGCGGGCGTGAATGAATTGCGTTGGATCCTTGCACCGACGACGTTCTTAGTCGAACTGATCACCGGCAAACAATTCTTTTTCGAGTCGCAAGCCGGTTACATGAGCGGCGATCATACCTTCCTGATCGCCGCATCGTGTTCGGGCGTGAATTTCCTGATCATCTCATTTCTGGTTTTAGCTCTCGGAAAGATTTGGCGCGAATGGCCGAAGGACATTGCATGGCGATCGATACCGCTCGCGGCGGTAGGGGCTTATGTCTCGACTATTGCCGCCAACACCACGCGGATCGTTGTTGCGTTGAACTCACAAAACATCAAGACAAGTTGGATAGGTCACGATGAGCTCCACCGCGTGCAGGGCATAGTCATCTATTTCGGATTTCTTCTAGCGCTGTTTATCGCGAGCGAGAGGTCTGCCGCGCATGATAGAGGTACTTGGAATTCAGGATCGCTTATCGGGCGGAGGTCGGCGTATCTTCTTGCCATTTATTACGCAGTTACCCTGGGGATTCCGTTGGTACGCGGGAGCTATCGTGAATCCGCATTCTGGGAGCACTCAATCGTCGTCGTCCTGATCCCATTAGTACTGATGCTTCCGTTCGTGATTTATTATGCGATAACAAGTAACCGGCAAACCGGATTGGCAAGCGTTGGGCTTCCCTAACGATCTCCATTTGTCGCACCAACCTTCAACGAAAAAATATTCCCGCCACTTCGAGATTCTTTCCAATTCACTTTTCCGTTAATTAGATTCGCCCGCGAACGAATGTTCGCGATCCCGCGTCCCTTTTGCGTACCATCCGGATCGAACGTTCCGCCGTTGTCGCGAATCGTCAAACTAAAATCGCCGGCAGCAGGCACCTCGATGTTCATCTCCACTTCGGTCGCACTCGAATGGCGCACTATGTTCGTCAAGACTTCCTGTGCGATGCGGTAGATCTGGAGCTGGACATTCAGCGGAAACGTTATGCGATCCTCGACCGACTCGGCCGCATTGAAACGTCGATTCTCAACCGTTCGATCAAGAAGAAATTCGAGCGCCGCAACAAGGCCGACGTTCTCCAAAACAGACGGGCTCAGATCTTCACAGATGCGCCGGATCTCCGTCGAGACCGCTTCGATCTCACTTCGAAATTCCCTGTTGTCGCCCGCCAGCTTATCGCTCGTGATCATCAGGTTCCGCAGGTCGGCAAGGGTTTGGTCGTGGAGATCGCGTGCGATCCGGCGCCGTTCGCGCTCTGCTTCGTTCGCAAGATCAAGCCGCGCGGCCGCGAGTTCGCGGTTGCGATGGGCGATACGACGATGCTCGACGATCGCCCAGATTAGGCCGACGAGTGCCATGACTAGCAGGACTCCGAGCGCGGTCGCCGTCCATGGGAACGGCGCTTTCGCGACGGAGAATCGGATCATTAATGGTTCGGATGCGAGTAGGTCTCGATTGAACGCGATCGATTCGATCGTGAAATCTCCGGGTGAAAGATCCGCAGGCGCGTACTGCGCCTCGTTCGACAGACGGCGATCGATCGTTTCGCCCTTGCCGTTCTTTAGCGAAAATGCGTACTGAAACTCTTCGGGAAAAGTGCGGCTGCTTTGCCCGGCAACCTCGACGAGCAATGTGTTCTGCGGGTAATCGAGCGCGATCGTCGAATTTAGTTCCGAGAGATCGTGCGGCCGCTGACTCAGCACACGCGTCGCGATCAATTTCGGGGCGATCGTGCCCGGACGATAGGTGACAACTCCGCGATTGGTCGCGATCAGATGTCCGGCGGCCGACGGCAGTATCGCAAACGCTTTTTCCGACGGCAGCCCCTGCTCGAACCCGATCGAAGATACAAGCCACCCGAACTGTTCGTCCTGCCGGGCGTGCAGCAGCCCGCGAGTCGTCGTCGCCGCCCAGACCTCTCCGTGATCGACAACAACGTCTCGAACGTCTTCAGCATCGATGATCTTTTCGACTTGTCCGTCGCGAATCCTGAAGACGCCGTGCTGTCCGGCGATCCAAAGTGCGCCGTCGTTCCCGCTGTAAATCCGCCAGATGGTCCCACTCTTGAGAATGTCCAAACGGAGTTCAGTCTTTGTCGATTTCCCATCGAAACTAAATAAGCCGTTCTCCGCCGTTCCGATCCATAGGCGATCAGCACCTTCGCAGATCGCGGTAACGAGCGGGTCAGAGGGAGCGACGACCGAAGAGATATCGGAAGCGTTCGGAGCGATCGCTACGATTCCACGATCGTAAACGGCCGCATACGTCCGGGAGCGAAAATTTGCGAATGAACGGAAATCGCCCGGAGCTATCAACTTACCGGAAGACGTGAAAGCTCCCGAAGGCGTGGCGATCAATATCTCGCCATTTTTATGTCTTGCCACTGAGTAAATGACCTTGCCTTCGAATCCGGGAACCGGCGTCCAACCTTTCCCATCCGAACGAAATAATCCGCGGTTCGAACCCGCGAGCGCATTTTCGCCATCAAGGGAAAAGAGGCTGCGGATGAAGTTGCTGTTCGGAATATCCGAAAGAGTTTCCTGCGATGCTCCGAGACTGTCAAAACGGCTTACACCTCGGTTCGTTCCGATCCACAGAACGCCTTCACGATCCGTAAAGAGTGTGAAGATCGTGTTCGAACGTAAACCGCCGGACGTGTTTTCGAATGTGTAGGTCTTCTTTAATTTCGAATCGGCGAACTGAAAGAGTCCGTACCTCTCGGTTCCCGCCCACACGCCTCCCTCGTTTGCCTCAAGCGTGAGAACGTCCGCCGTCGGGGCCGGAATACGCACGGCCTTTGAGCTCTGGTCTCTTGCGTACACTCCGCTCACGCTCTTCGCCGCTCCGGTTCCGAACCAGAGCTGTCCGTCTCTCGACTCAGCGAGCGATTTTACGAACAGGGGTCGCGGGGCGGTGTTCAATACTGTGACCGCTCCATCAGTGACGCCAACAACCCCAAGGCCGTTGGTGCAGGCGAGGAGGCGCGATCCATCTTGAATAAGGCAATCGATATTGAGCGGTGTTCCATCCTCGCCGCGCAACGGCTCCGCGAACATTGGCG
>JBDTMK010000193.1:0-6441 GCA_039934315.1 Pyrinomonadaceae bacterium
ATGGTATTTTCAACCTGACCGTGGGCTAAGGCCCACGGCTAAACTCGGCTGCCGCTCCGCGGCAAAGATACAGCTACGAAACTCATAACGCGTCATTAGTCACTAGTCACTGACATTACACAGCCCGATCACCGGCTGATGGAGCATGGTGATCTCGGCGTTGCGGCCCATGTACGATCGCCCCATCGCAATCGCTTCGGTCAAATTATCCGCGCGTTCCCATCCCAGCATTTCGGGAACATGCGCGTTTTCAGCCCCGGCAACGATGACTTTGCCGATATGCTGCCGGCCGTTCTCGCCCCAGTACCACATAAAGAACGGATGGGCTCCGTGATACGCGTTGCCCCGACGATACATCTCGACATAGGCCGGGTTCGTCGCAAACTCTCGCTCGTACTTTTCCCGCAGGTAAAATGCGTCGCGCGATTCGGGCAGCAGCCGGTGGAAAAATTCTATGTACGACGGATGAAAATTATGATCGAACTCATCGAAGCAAGGATGAGTGATGATCATCACACCACCCTTTCTCAGCAGCGGTTTGTTGCGGTACATGTTGAAGTGATAACCGAGGGCCATCACCTGAACGAGCAGCGGATTTAGCGCCGAGTAGACGTTGTACGGCGAGATGTCCGGAATGCCCGAGATCAAAATATCGCACTGGCCTTTGACGGGAATCTCGTACTGGCGGTAATTCAACTCGAGAATCTTCTCGTGCACCGGTTCCGTCAGGCCTGCATAACATCCGATCAGCTCGTACTGCGCGGGAATCGCATGCAGCATCTTTCTCCGAGCGGCCCGCGGAAGCTTCGAGAATGTCCGCTTCATCGCTTCCCACTTCATGCGGTCGGCGAAGGTGAACTCGTCCTCGTTTCTCGTGAGGATGTCGTACCCGTCCGAAAACATTTTGTTGTTGAGCGCCGTCTCGATGTGAAAAACCTTGCAGTTCTCATCGACAAGCTTCCCTAGCCGGATAACCTTGTGATTCAACTCGGACGCCGGCGGATCCATGTACGAGTGCGAATCGCGGATCGTCTGCGGCTCGTGGTGTGCGCGAAGTGATTCGTAATCGCACAGGCCGACCGCGACCGACTTGTGTCCGCCGTCCATAGGTACAAGGTTGATATTCAGGTAGATAAGCAGATCGCTTTCGATCGCCCGTTTGTTTACGCGAAGCGGTTCGTTATGACGCGTGTGGCCGATAGTGATCAGGTTCTCGTCGTCTTCCGCGTCGTGGTTATAGAATCGATCCGGGTGATACTCACTAAAAATATCCGCCCCGACCATCCGCTTCATTTCCCACTCCGTCATTTTGCGGTGCAGCGAGTTGGCGATGATCAGGTGAATGTCGTCGACCCCGTTCGCCCCGCATATATCGAGCACGACCTCGAGCATCGTCTGCCGCATGTCGGGAGTCGCCATCGGCGGCAGCGGCAGCGAGATGTCGTCCATCGCAATCGTCACACGCATGCCCGGCTCGAGCAGCGCGTAAAGCGGCTCCATCTCAAGCGGATGATTTACCGCATAACGGATCGCCGCCTCGCGATTTGGCAAGCCTTTGATCGGCGGATTCGGATAGATCACGCGCGTCCCGATCGGAATGTCCTCGACAATAAAGTCCTCGCCATTCGGCATTATCCGCGGTGCGGAATCCTTGTCGATGTAAACAATAGACTCGTGAGTTTTGCGTCTTAGTTGAAGGGCCATGTGTTTGGTCGTTTCGTTCTTCTTAATCCTCTCTGCGTCTTTGCGACTTTGCGTGAACTACCAATCCAGTATTCGATGAGTCAGGTTCCCGCAAAGTCGCAAAGACGCAAAGACGCAAAGAAATCATTTCAAATCTAAAATTGCCCAATCATGCTGTCGCGCTGTCTGCTTCAAACGGAAGTCCGGATTCACCGCGACCGGATGACCTACGATAGAGAGCATCGGCAGATCCGAAATAGAATCCGAGTAAGCATACGATTCAGAAAGATTGATATCCTCGCGCTCCGCGTACTCCCTGATCCACTTTGCTTTCGTTGCCGAAGCCATCACCGGAGGAAGCACGCGCCCCGTTGCATAGCCGTTCACAAACTCCAGTCGGTTCGCGACGTAATCGTCCATGCCCAGATGATTCATTAGACGGTCGATCGTGAAATCGAGCGCACCGGTCAACAACACCTGACGCTGTCCGATCTTCTTGCCTTGAACGATCAGCTCCGGCGTCCCGTCGTAGATCGCGGGCTTCAGGACTTCTTCGAATAGCTCATCCGAGAAATATCGGAGACGGTCCTGTGAAAAGCCTTCGTAACTTCGGAAGAAGACTTCATTAAAAACGTTTCTTGAGTAAAGATCGGTGATTCCGAAGAACGGAAGCTTGGCCAGGGTACCGACGCTCTTCTTTGCGGTCTGCCACAAACCCTGTTGGCGCTTGGCGTAAAAGCCGAGCGTATGGACAAGATTGGTGCTAACCAGAGTGCCTTCTAAATCGTAAAAAGCCGCAGCCTTTCCGTTTTTTTTCATGCGAACGTGTGCTATGTTAATGACGTTTTCCGTTGATCGGTAGCAGGATTCTATCACGCATCTCAGAAATTGTGACATGAAGACAAGGAACCTTTACATTTTAATTACATTTGTAATTACATGGTGGGCACTGGCCGGTTGCTCGACTAAATCTCCGGCCACTGACACGCATGAAAAAGCATCGCATGAGGCGATTCAGGACGCTCTCGTGGATTCAGAAAACCTATTCAAACAAAGAGAAGATTTGGATAAGCTTCGCACGGCGATAAAAACGATGGCTGCGGTTCGTGATCATGACAGTCGTAATTACCAGGTGGAGTGGTCCTTCGCCAAATACAATTACTTCCTTGGCAAGTTCACGGCTAGTGAAGATGAAGCCGAGACGGCCCTCGGACTGGGCCGAGATGCTGGAAAGATAGCGTCACGAATAGAGCTTCAAAAGCCGGATGGATATTTCTGGTATGCGGCAAACCTGGGCGAGCTTTCTAAACGCAGTCCGATCACCGTGGGTCTGCAGTCCGTGGATGAAATCAAAGAAGCGATGAATAAGGTGCTCGAGCTTCAGCCCGATTACCAGGGAGCCAGCGCGTACGATGCTTTAGCTCAGGTCGAGCTCGCCACGCGTTTGAAGGGAGGCGACGCGCAAAAGGCAGTTAATCTACTTGAAAAAGGTCAGCAAATCGCTCCCGAGAATTCGAACATTCGGCTCCATCTAGGCGAGGCCTATCTCGCGGTGAAGCGAGACGCTGACGCCCGCAAGGAGCTCGATTTCGTTTTGCAGATGAAGCCGAATCCGGAGTTTATGCCCGAATATCGCGAGTGCGTCGACAAGGCGAAGAAGTTGATGCAAACAAATTTCTAACTCTTAGCTTCTTCTTTCTTTGCGACTTTGCGACTTTGCGTGAAAACTCCCGAAAATATCCTTAACCAGCGAGATTCCGGCGTAGCGCTTTCACGCGAAGTCGCAAAGCCGCAAAGAAGATAGGAAAGATTCGATGGATCACGTCCGTCAGCTATCAAAATAAATTTATATGCGCCGTGCCATTTTCCCGGGTTCATTCGATCCGCCGACAAACGGCCATCTCGACGTCATTGCGCGGAGCTGTCCGCTGTTCGACGAGATCATCATTTCGGTACTCAACAATCTGGACAAGCAACCGCTCTTCACGGTCGAGGAACGCTGCGAAATGATCCGCGAAATTTTGCCGTCCGTACAAAAGGGAAGCTGCAAAGTTAGTGTCGACAGTTTCTCAGGCTTGACCGCTGACTTTGCCCGGACGAGCGGAGCAACGGCGATCGTCCGCGGTATTCGTGCCGTAAGCGATTACGAATACGAGCTGCGAATGGCGCTCATGAACCGGAAGCTCGAGCCGACCATCGAAACGGTTTTCCTGATGGCTGACGAAGAGTATTCGTACGTTTCATCGACACTGATGAAGCAGGTCGTTATGCTCGGCGGACGCGTCGCCGGCTTGATCCCGGAGATCGTAGAATCGCGAATGCGGGATAAACTCAACGCGCAAAAATGATCCTCGCACTGCACCATGCCCAGATAACGATCCCGAAAGGAACCGAAGATGCGGCCCGCAAGTTTTACTGCGGACTTTTAGGACTTACCGAATTGCACAAGCCAGAGGAACTCGCAGGCCGCGGCGGATTTTGGCTGCTGGTCGGCGATCGCCAGGTGCACGTCGGGACAGAGGACACCGACAAGCGCGAAGGGACAAAAGCTCATGTGGCATATCTTGTCGTTGACATCGAGAAGTCGCGCGAAACTCTTGAAGGCAGCGGCGTCAAGATCAGCGACGGCATCCAGATTCCCGGCTATCAGCGTTTCGAATTTCGCGATCCGTTCGGGAATCGAATCGAATTCATGCAAGCCATCGATCAAAAAGTTTCCGGTTCCGCATCCTGAAAACCTCTCTTCTGCTGTTAGAATGTCGCTATGAGCAAACCCTTCGTTGTTTCCAACCACGTCGCGCGAATGCATACATCATCAACTCTCAAAGCCGGGCAGGTCGCGGCGAATTTGCGTGACGACGGGCACGACGTGATCGATCTGACGGTCGGCGAACCGGACTTCGACACGCCCGAATTTATAAAGCAATACGCGATCGAGGGCCTCGAAAACGGGCTGACGAAATACACGCCGTCGGCCGGCATGAAATCGCTGACGCAGGCAATATGTAATTTTTACGCAGAACAATTTGGCGCGGAGTTTTCACCAGCCGAAGTCGCGGCAGCTTGCGGTGGCAAGCAGGCGTTGTTCAATGCCGCATGCACCCTGCTCAATCCGGGTGACGATGTTTTGATCCCGAAACCTTTCTGGGTTACGTTTCCGGAGATTGTGACATTTTGTCAGGCGAACAGCGTCTTCATCGAAACCGAAGAAACGGATTTTAACTTAACCGCGGACCAGGTTCGCGACGCCATCACCGACAAGACGCGTCTGTTGATCATCAATTCTCCGAACAACCCGACAGGTCGAGTTATTCCGGTGGATGAGGTCCGGAAGATCGTTGAGGTGTGTGCCGAGCGGGGGATATATGTGCTGACAGACGAGTGCTATCTCTTCTTCGCGTATCCGCCCGGCGAAGTTTTCACGTCGGCCGTCCTCCCTCCCGAACTTAGAAAGTTCGTCTGTGTCGGCGGCAGCTTTTCGAAAACTTACGCGATGACCGGATGGCGGATCGGGTACACGATCGCAAACGAAGAATGGACTCGGGCGATGGTCAAGCTGCAAAGTCATTCGGCTACACACCCGACCTCATTTGTTCAATATGCCTGCGCGAGGGCGATGCAGAACCGTGAAGAAACTATTGCCTCAGTCGACCGCATGTTCAAGGAATACGAACGCCGGCGGGATTGGCTGATTCCCGCGCTCAACACGATCGATGGCTTTCGGTGCGGCATGCCTGAAGGCGCGTTCTACGCCTTCGTCGATGTTCGCGACATGCTGGGCGCGCGGTTCAAGAATTCGGCAGATGTTGCCGACGAGTTGCTGAACAAAGCGCACGTTGTAGTGACCGACGGTGCGGGTTTCGGTGCGGACGGCTTTCTGCGTTTGTCCTACGCAACATCGATGGAGAATCTTCACGCCGCGGTCGATAGAATTGGAAAATTGGTGAACACGGCTGCGGTACAGCCGGCATAAAGATGCTAGAAATTATCGGCTGGGCGAGTTCGTTGATATTACTCGCAACGCTTATCAAGCAGGTTTACAAGCAGTGGAAGGACGCGACGAGCGAGGGGATTTCGAAATGGTTGTTTATCGGCCAGCTTGCGGCGTCGGTAGGATTTACGATCTACAGTTACCTCGTTGGGAATTGGGTTTTTGCAGTAACGAACGGGCTATTAACGATCAATAACATCATAGGAATCGGTTTGTATTTTCATTTTAGGCGTTCCGAGTAGGATCAGCCGGAGATGGAGATTTCCACGTCGCCGGAGGCTGCCAGCGTTAAACCTGACACGCGACGTTTTGGTGCCATCGTTACGCTGCGAAGACAAGCTGAAAACCGTTACAGTCTCTGACGACAACTTCCGTGCTCTCGTAAACCCTCTTCACCGGCCCCTCAATTATATCCACGCCACGCCTCGACAACTCGGTGAACAATGCGTCGATATCCGACACCCAGATGTATGCGTCGGTTCCCAATCCATGCCGCACCGATTCATTTGTGCGGATCTCACCGCCGTCGGCTTTCCCGAAATGTATCTCGACGTCATCCCGCTCCACCATCGCGAAAACCGGTGGGTCGGCAAAGTAGCCAAGGATCGTGAACCCGAGTTGATCACGATAGAATTCCGCGGTTTTCACAACATCGGTTACGACGAACTGAGGTGCGAGTCGTTTGAATTTGAGCTGCGGTTGGCTCATAAGCCAGTGCTAAACGGTAAGTGCTAAATAGAAATCCTAATCATTTACCACATACCGTT
>JBDTMK010000194.1:0-6439 GCA_039934315.1 Pyrinomonadaceae bacterium
GTTTAGTGATGAGTGATGAGTAAAAAGTGACGAGCCAGAGCTCATCCTTCGTCTCTTTCACTAGTTAGATCTTTTCTATTTTGATTTCCGTATAGTCTTGACGGTGCCCTTGCTTACGCTTGTACTGTTTGCGGCGCTTCTTCTTAAAGACAATGATCTTATCCCCGCGTCCGTGGCCCACAACCGTCGCTTTGACGGTGCCTTCCCCAAGCTTTAAATCATTCCCGCTTCCAAGAACGAGGGCCTGCACGTCAATGCTGGAGCCTTCTTTTCCGTCGATACTTGGCACACGAATGGTCTGGCCATCTTCGACCGCGAACTGCTTGCCGCCGGTTTTAATAATTGCGTAACTCATTTTTCGTTTGTCTCCGGGGCCACAGTTGAGATTCAGTTCAGTGGCCGAAAAGCTGAAATTATACGGAAAACGCTAGTGAAGGTCAAACTCAATGGGGAAACGCTCGGTCCTACCCGATCATCTGTCCCTATAGACAATGCGTGATATCATTTACGCTGTCTTCTCAAATACAACTCAGCGAACGGAGGTATCATGGACATCTTCGATAACGACTCGGCTCGACACGTGACCCGCTCCAGCGTTCTGCATGCCGCTGACTGGTTTTTCTGGCTCGCGATCCTTTCAATAATCAACTCCCTCGTCGTCTTTTACTATCAGACCCCGAACACGCCGATCGCTCTAGGGATCACGCAGTGGATCGACGGCACCTCGGAGGCCTTTAACGGTGCGATGTCGGGGAGCGAACTTCTTACAAATATTCTGATCGCGGGCGTGCTTGCAGCTTTTGGTTTTATGGCTCGGCGGGGCAGCGATATTGCTTTCGTGGTAGGGATATTCCTCTACGTGATCGACACGTTCCTGATAATCGGACAAAAAGATTTTTTTGGGTTCGGAGTACACCTCATCGCCTTGTTCTTCATCGTTAAAGGACTATTAGCGAGTCGGCATATCCGCGAAAACGCAGTCTCTATATAGACACAGCTAGACGACCGACGGATCACGAACCGCAGCGATGAACGGCAGATTTCGATAGCGCCCTGCAGCGTCGAGGCCGTATCCGACGAGAAATCGATTCGGTACGACGAAGCCTGTGTAGTCAATTTTCAGCTTGGTTTTTATGCGAGGTTCGGGCTTATCGAGAAAAGTCGCAAGCTTGATGGAATTGGCACCACGCGAGCTTAGGATCTCAAGCAGCCTCGAAAGAGTCAGCCCGGTATCGACGATGTCCTCAACCACGATGACGTCTTTCTTGCGAATGGGATTGCTGAGGTCCTTGAGGATCTCCACATCGCCCGTTGACACCATCCCGTCCTTGTAACTGGAAACCGCCATGAAGTCGATCGTCATTTGAAGATCAATGGCCCGCATAAGGTCGGCCATGAAAACACATGAACCCTTTAGAACACCCACGAGCACAAGGTCGCGATCGCGGTACTCGGCAGTGATCTGTTTGCCAAGCTCAACTATTCTGTCCCGGATTTGGCTCTCGCTGTAAAGCACCTCGAGGTTCGAGTTTGTGAATTCCGTAGTATCGATCATTGCTGATTCGGCTGACATAATTTATTTAGTTCGGACGGTTGATTTTAGAAATACTATTCAAACAATTTATAATTTACAAGCCGTCGAACGTCCGCAGCGTAATTATCAAAACTATGGCCGCTCAATCCGATGAAACACGCGACCGCGTCCGCGCTTTGGTTCGCGAAGTTCTCGAATCCGTGCCCGTCGAAGACGACGAGCCGTCACCCGATCGTGCGCCGGAGCATGTCGTCGTAAACTCGCTCAAGGAAAAAAACGATAGGGAATATGACCGGGACGAATCGGCTAAATCACTGCTCACCGAGGACGACCTGCGAGGACTGGATTTCGGTTCGCGAGTTCGCGTTTCAGAGACGGTAAAGTTCACGCCATTAGCTTCGGACATCATCAACGAGAAGGGAATCGTACTCATTCATAAGAAGGGCCGGGCAGAGGGTATTAAGGTGCGGTCGGTAGGTATCGGCGCGGATCACGGCGGCTACCCGTTAAAGGAGCAGCTCAAGACCTTCCTCGAGCAACTCGGCTTGCAAGTGCGGGACTTCGGCACGAACTCAACCGAGGCGGTCGATTATCCGGACATCGCACATGCGGTGGCGAGATCGGTCGCGGCAAAACATGTGGATGTCGGCGTGGTTGTTGACGGTGCGGGTATCGGAAGTGCGATGGCCGCAAATAAAGTCATCGGAGTCCGGGCCGCTGCATGTTATACACCCGCTCTTGCGAGGAATTCGCGCGAGCATAACGGCGCCAATGTGCTGACGCTGGGCAGCGGTCAAAACTCATTCGAAGACGTCAAAGAGATCGTGCGAGCGTTTATCACGACTGAACTGACCGAGGAGCGCCATAAGCGCCGTGTCAGCAAGATCGAGACCATCGAAAAGGACCAGCAAAGGTGATAATATCGGCTTCCGCTTATGAATAAGAATGGCAATTACGAACGCCTTGTCGAGCAAATAACCGATCTGGTTTTATCCAAGATCGGCGACAACGACGATTACTGCCCGACGTTCTGCAGCGCGGACGTCCAACAAATTGTTGATGCCGGCGCGGAGCGAATAGGGATCGTCCTCGGTGAGACTGCGACGGCTCACGACTGGGCTAGTTTGATCGATCATACCCTTCTAAAACCCGAAGCCACTGAGTCGGATATTCGAAAGCTTTGCGAAGAAGCCGCGAAGTTTGGTTTTGCATCGGTCTGCGTTAATCCGGGCTGGGTCAAAACTGCGTCGGAATTTCTTCGTGGAACCGGCGTTCCGGTTTGTACGGTAATCGGTTTTCCGCTGGGAGCCACGCTGCCCGACGTAAAAGCATATGAGGCCAGGCGATCGATCTTCAACGGGGCGAAAGAGGTCGACATGGTGATCAATATCGGCGCTTTGAAATCTGGTGACGATTGCGCGGTCGAGGACGATATACGAGCGGTCGCCGACGCGGCTCATGAGAATCGGGTGCTTTGCAAGGTGATCATCGAAACCGCGCTCCTGACTGACGAAGAAAAGGTAAGGGCTTGTCTTGCCGCAAAGAATGCAGGGGCCGACTTTGTAAAAACGTCCACCGGTTTTTCTAAGGGTGGTGCAACGGTTCACGACATCGCTCTGATGCGGCGAACCGTTGGGAGCGCTCTTGGAGTAAAAGCATCAGGGGGCGTGAAGGGAATCGATGACGCGCGTGCGATGTTCGAGGCTGGTGCGACGCGTATCGGAGCGTCGGTCGGTGTGAAGATCGCGCAGGAAGCTGAGGGTATAAAGACATCTCCATCAGGCCTTGCGTATTAAAAAAAGCACCCGCCTTTTGCGAGTGCTTTGGATCCATCAAACTTAATTATCCACCCACTACCGAGGTTCTTTAAGACTGAAATTGTAAACGATCTGGGCCTTCGCTTTGATCGGCCGGTTATTGTACATTGCCGGCTTAAATTTGGACCTTTTGGCCGCATCTTCCGCCGAGCCGCGAAGCATCTGATGTCCAGAGGATGCTTTTGCGGAGACCACTTCTCCCATTTCATCCAGCTCAAGGTCAACCACCACCTTTCCTTCTACCTGGGATCTTTGTGCAATAACGGAGTAGCTGGGCGTCACCATCTTCACTGCATTTGCGACCGAGAGAATGCCTAAGGTCACAAACTCGGGCGGCGTCGGTGGCGGAACATTCTGGGCTGCTTCAGCCGCCGCTGCTGCGGTTGCCGCATCCTGAAGTCGCTTCAAATTGCCCTTAGCAGTGTCGTTTGCCGGATCCAGGTCAGCCGCTTTTTGGTAATCACCCATCGCCTTTTTTGTATCACCGAGTTTCTCGAAGCTCACTCCGCGATTCAGAAATGCCACCGAATCTCTCGGATTCAACTCCAGTGCCCTATCAAAATCCTTCACCGAAAGATCATATGATTTGAGACTGAAATGGGTTTTGCCGCGCCCGATGTACGCAACTGCATTGTCCGCTTTCATCTCCAGCGATTTATTGTAGTCCGCAAGAGCCTGACCGAACTCGCCTTTCCCCGCATTCTGATCTGCCCGCGTTTGGTAGAAGTCGAAGTCCGGCGCCGGCGTTGGAGTCGGTACTGCAGCCACGACGGGCGGCTTTGCGACGGTCGGAGTTGGTTTCGACGCGGCTATCTTCTGTCGTATAGCGTCTACGAACGAGGGTGAGGCACCCGTGGTTTCCAGTTCTTTCTCGATTTCAGGGGTCATCGCGAACGTTACGCCGCGTTGGCGCACCGCTTCGGTGAGGATCGCGTTTCGGTCAGGAAGCGAAACCTTTTTTGAACGGAGGCCGATGAGAATATCGGCCAGGCTTAACTGCGGTGTTTGTGCCCGAGTGGCTGGTCCGATGATCAAGAATATAGACACTATGGCACAGGCGACGATGGTTCGGAGGAATCTGTTTGGGGCGTGATTGGAGAGTTTCATAGCTTTGTTTTCGAACTGGCGGGGTTTTATTTTTGCAACTGTCGGGGCGACAGCGTGCCTCCGTCGGAAAGGTTTTTAGTTGTCGTTGATCAGATCGTCAACGGTAACTTTCTTTTTGTCCGGGTTTGCCTTTGCGGTCTCTTTCTTCGGTTTAGGGGTCGCTGCGACCTTGGGTGCCATCGAGGCCTGCTCGATAGGCACCTCTGATGTAATGGAGTTGGTGTCCGACTGCGAAGTTGCGATCGTGACTGCAGGCTGCGGTTCTTCGACGGGCTGCATCACCTGGACCGTAGGGACGGAATCCGGCTTCACGGCTTCCGAAGAACCTGACATTGCGAACCAACCACCGACGACGATCACGACGACTAGTGCCACTGCACCGGCGATCGCGGGCCCGGGCATTGAAAAGCCCGTTCTTTCGGGAACCGTAAATATCTCGTCGTCATCGTCAACCTCGTGACTATCGGTTGATTCCTGTGTCCCGAGATCGAGTGGCGAATCGAAAACTATTACGTCATCCAAAGAGCTCTTCAGTCGAGCGGACGCGTTTCGACCGGCTGAGTCGGCATTTTCCGCATCTGCTTGATCAAGTTCTCGAAGAACAGCAGCCAATTCGTCTTCTTCGACTGCGGCGGTATCGCGATATGCAACAACCTCGGCGGCCACCGGGATATCCAGCAGATCGTCGTCCGGAACCTGTACCTCCGCAGCTTCAGCGCGTGAGGACTCTTCGCTTTCGCGCATGAGGCGGTCGGCTTCAGCGTTGCGCTCCGCCAGCACGCGCTGTTCTTCTGCTTCTCTCAGCTGTCGCTGCATCAATTCATTTTGCTTCTGCTGCTCGGCAGCCTGAAGATGCTTTTCTTCTGCCTCGGCGGCACGACGCTTTTCGTCGGCTTCTGCTTGCAATCGTTTTGCTGCGATCTCTGCCTCAGCAGCTTTCTCTTTTAAGGCGGCAGCAGCGAGCTCGTTAGTTGACGAGGGTTGCTGACTTATCTCCGCAGCCTCGGTCTGTACCTCGGTGCTTTCGGCCTCGCGTTCCTGAATTCGAGTTATAGCGGTCTTCAAAACCTGACGCATGATCACCGCCGAGTCATAGCGGTTCTCGCGTTTGATCTCCAATGCCTTCATCAAGACATCGGAGATCTCTGGATGAATTTTCGAGTCCACTTTCGTGGGTTCGCGGAGCGGATCCATCTTGCCATCGAGCATCTCGATTGATCTCTCGATCGGGTCGACCGGCTCAACCCCTGTCATCAGAAAATAAAGCGTTGCCCCGAGTGAATAGATATCGCTGCGTTCATCCAGGGGTTGACCTAGAATTCTTTCGGACCGGTCGTCGTAATTATTTGTTATGGCCTTTTGCGACGCAGAGTCGAGACCCGGCCAGATCTGCTCCATCGGTGAGTAATGTAGCTTGTCGCTGTCTCCCGAGCCGGCGAACTCGGAATCCGACCCAGTTTCTACACCAACCCCGATAAGCTTTATTTTGCCCGACGGATGAAGCGTTACGTTTGATGGGTTGATGTTGCGGTGAATGATGGACGGCCGTCGCGAATGAAGGTAATGCAGAGCATCCAGCAACTCATCCGCCCAGCCGGTAACTTCTGTGACAGAGAATCGTCTTTGCCCGGATGCGAGCAATTTCCCCAAATTGTCACCCTCGACGGGTTCCGTAACCAGGTACTGGCGGTCGATCTCAGAAAAATAGTCGTGGATGTGGAGAAGGGATTCGTGCTCGATCTCGGTCAGAGCTTTGGCTTGATTCGCGAAAGCAACTTTCAAAGATTCACGCTGGGACACCGTCGCGACCTTGTTCAACTTTACGGGAATCTCTCGGACCATCACATTTGTATTGCGAACGGTATCGTATGCTTCGAAAATCTTTTCTTCGCCGTTAGGAGTTGAGGGTTGGTTAATGCGGTATCTTCCTTCTTGTAAAAGTTCGTTAGTAGCGGGCATATTTTTAGGTGAGCAAACTAGC
>JBDTMK010000195.1:0-6411 GCA_039934315.1 Pyrinomonadaceae bacterium
CCGCTACGGCGACGCCGTGGTGCCGATGGACGAGGCGCTCGCCCGCGCCGCGGTCGACCTCGGCGGGCGGCCATGGGCGGAGCTCCGGCTCGAACGCGGGCCCGGCCTCGCCGGACACGTCCTCCAGAGCCTCGCCCAGGCGGGGCGGATGTCGCTCCACGTCGAGGCAACCGGCCGCGACGATTAAGGTGATTTTCGTTACAATCGACGATATGCAGGAGACCTCTGGCAGCCTACTCACTTGATCGATCATGAAACTTGATTATCAACATATGCTCGACGTAGCGATCGAAGAGGCACGTCTCGGTTTGTCGGAAGGAGGCATTCCAATCGGAGCCGCTTTATTCGACGGCAAAGGCAATCTCCTCGGCCGCGGCCATAACCGACGTGTGCAGGAAAGCGATCCTTCGGTCCATGGTGAAACCGACGCCTTCCGGAAAGCGGGCCGCCAACGAAGCTATCGGAACACGATAATGGTCACGACGCTCGCGCCGTGCTGGTACTGCAGCGGGCTTGTCAGGCAGTTTGCGATTGGTACGGTCGTCATCGGCGAGTCCGTAAACTTTCAGGGCGGCATAGAATGGTTGCGTGAGAACGGTGTCAAAATTATCGATATGGCGTCGCAGGACTGTGCCACATTACTGTCGGAATATATCGATGAAAACCCGGAAATCTGGAATGAGGATATCGGAGAATAGATGGCGACCAAGAAAGCATTCGAGCGCTTTTCCGGGCGATAGAGTCGGCCACGGCCTTTATGCTAATCTTTCTTTTTGCATCATAGACGGAATTCATATCTATACGGACAAGGACGAATAAATGGCAGACAACAAAGAAGCGGTGATTATCAGTGCGGCGAGAACGCCGACGGGGAAATTTCAAGGAGCGCTGAAGGGTTTTACGGCGCCGGAGTTGGGGGCGATCGCGATCAAAGAGGCCGTGAAACGGGCGGGCGTTGATCCGGCAAAGATCGACGAAGTTATTATGGGCTGCGTTGTGCAGGCGGGCATCGGCCAGGCCCCGGCTCGACAGGCGGCATTGAAGGCGGGATTGCCGCCCGAGGTTTCGGCTTTGACAGTGAACATGGTATGCGGGTCGGGTTTGCGTGCGGTCGCATTAGCGTCGCAAGCGATCAAGCTCGGCGACGCGGATTTTATCGTGGCGGGCGGAATGGAATCAATGTCGAATATTCCATACGCACTCCAAACGGCGCGTGACGGTTTCCGAATGGGAAACCAGGTGGCGACTGATCTGATGATCCACGACGGTCTGTGGTGCCCATTCGAGAACTGGCACATGGGAAACACTGGCGAGATAGTGGCGGACAAACACCAGATAACCCGCGAGACGCAGGACCGATATGCGTCCGATTCGCATCGCAAAGCGCACGAGGCCCAGACCAAAGGCTATTTCAAGGACGAAATCATTCCGGTCGAGATCCCGCAGAAGAAAGGTGACCCGATCATTCTCGATTACGACGAACCCGTTCGGCCGGAAACGACGATCGAAACGCTTGGCAAGCTCAGGCCGGCTTTCAAGAAAGACGGCGGTACGGTGACGGCGGGAAATGCTCCCGGAGTAAACGACGGTGGCTCAGCTCTGGTTGTCACATCAAGCGAACGCGCCGAAGAGCTCGGTGTCGAACCGCTCGCCCGGGTCGTCTCATACGCGGTATCCGGAATTGAGCCGAAGTTCATCATGCTCGCGCCGGTGGAAGGCGTCCGCCGGGCGGTCGCGAAAGCTGGCTGGGCGCTCGAGGACGTCGAGCTGTTCGAGCTGAACGAAGCGTTCTCGGTTCAGGCACTCGGTGTGATGAAAGAACTGGGGATCAATCCAGATCTCGTGAACGTGAACGGCGGAGCTGTGGCGATGGGACATGCGATCGGCAATTCTGGGAGCCGGGTCCTGACCACCCTTCTCTATGAAATGAAACGCCGAGGAGCTAAACGCGGAGTGGCGGGTCTGTGCCTGGGTGGTGGAAATTCGGTGGCGATGGCCGTCGAGAGGGTTTAAAACGGAATCGTTGGTCCGTTGCCCTAAGTTGTGATTCTTTTTTGTAACAAACTAGCGGCGCCTTTCGTAACTTCCGGTGAATGAGGACCGTGTCGAGATAAGTAATGACGGGAAAAGAACAGAACAAACTGGCGGCGATTTTCTTGTTGGTTCACGCCGGAATTCAAGCAGTCGTGATGCTCTTACTCGGGTTGATCTACGGAGGAGTCGGAGCGGCGTTGTTCTTTAATGCGCGTAAACAGGAAGAACAGAACGTCGGCTTGGTATTCATCGGAATCATCGTTGTCTTAGTTATCATCTCGACAATCTTTGTGCTTCCGCAGGCAATTGCCGGTTGGAAAATGTTGAAAGAACGTCCGGACGCGCGCACGTGGGGGATCATAGGCAGCATCGCATCATCTCTGTCTGTTCCACTTGGAACCGCGGCCGGTGTCTTCGGTTTGGTATTTTTGTTAGGCGACGAGGGTAAACGGTTTTATTCAGGCGGTGGTGATAGAGAAGTTTCGAAGGCACCTCCGCCGCCGAGCAGTTGGCAGTAGATCGGCATCTCGTCGAATCAAGCAGTGGGCGGCCGGATGCAGTTCCAGTCGCTCGTTTGTTTTGGACAGTCGGAATTTATAGATTCCAGGAAACTGGAAATCAGGAAGCTAAACAATGGCAGAAACTATTGGTGTTATCGGTGCGGGAACGATGGGAAACGGTATCGCCCAGACGGCCGCGGGTGCGGGTTTCGAGGTCGTGATGTGTGACGTCGATCAGCCTTTTCTGGACAAGGGCGTTCAGAACATCAGCAAGAGTCTCGATCGATTCGTGAAGAAAGAGACGGTGACCGAAGAGCAAAAAAGCGAAGTACTGGCGCGAATAAAGACGACGACCGCGCTGGAAGATCTGAAAGACTGCACGCTCGTCGTTGAAGCGGCGACCGAGAACTTTGACGTCAAGAAAACGATCTTTGAAAAGCTTGACTCGATCACAGGCCCGGACGCGATCCTTTCGTCCAACACGTCCTCGATCTCGATCACGAAGATCGCCGCTGCGACAAAGCGTCCGGACAAAGTCATAGGGATGCATTTCTTCAACCCGGTTCCGCTGATGAAGCTCGTCGAAGTGATCCGCGGCATCGCGACGTCGGATGAGACTTACGCAAAGGTGAAAGCTCTTTCGGAAAAGCTAGGCAAGGTTCCGGTGGAATGTAACGACTATCCAGGATTCGTCTCGAACCGCGTCTTGATGCCGATGATAAACGAAGCTGTGTTCGCGTTGCATGAAGGTGTCGCGACGAAAGAGTCGATCGACGAGATCATGAAGCTCGGCATGAATCACCCGATGGGTCCCCTTACGCTTGCGGATTTTATCGGCCTTGATGTATGCCTTGCGATCCTGAATGTTCTGCACGAAGGACTCGGCGATCCGAAATACCGGCCGTGTCCTCTTTTGAAAAAATACGTCGATGCGGGCTGGCTCGGTCGTAAGAGCGGGAAAGGGTTTTACGATTACGCGTGACGACTGGACAGCAGACTGGAGCGCAGGCATCCCTGCCTGCATGAGTGCAATGCACGAAAAGGCACGCGCGTCTTGAGCGCGGCGACGTTGACGCCGCTTTGGAAGACGCGGCGTTGCAGGCAAGGATACCCGCGCACCAGTCGGCAACCGCTCCAGTCGTTTTCTGCATCAAAACCCAAACTCTCTCGCATACGTATTAATCGGCAACTGACTTTCTGAAAATCACAATGCGAAAAATTACTCCGTTCCTCTTGTTAGCTATATTTTGCGCCGCGGCACTTGCGCAGGTGAAGGTCGCTCCACTGAATATACGCGAGCGTACTCTTTCCAACGGACTCCAGGTCGTCTCAGTCCGAGACAACTCCAGCCCGACTGTTTCGATCCACCTTTGGTACAACGTCGGTGGAAAGAACGATCCCGTTGGTCGCTCGGGCTTTGCTCACCTCTTCGAGCACTTGATGTTCAAATCGACTCGGAACATGCCGAGTGAAAAATTCGATCGCTTGACGGAGGACGTTGGCGGATTCAACAACGCCTCGACCTGGCCCGACTTCACAAACTACTTCGAGGTCGTTCCGTCCAATCACCTCGAAACGTTGCTCTGGGCCGAGTCCGACCGCATGACGAACTTGAACGTCGACGAAGCGAATTTCCTCTCCGAACGCAAGGTGGTTCAGGAGGAGTATCGAACGCGTGTGCTCGATCAGCCATACGGCCGGCTCTATTGGTATCTCGACGATGTCACTTTCCAGAAGCATCCGTATCGCCGGGGGGTGATCGGTGACCTCGACCAGCTCGAAGCCGCGACACGTGCCGATGCCGAAAAGTTTTACAAGGAATACTACCGCCCCGACAATGCTGTGATGATCGTGGTCGGAGATTTCCAGCAGACTCAACTCGACGGATGGGTAGACAAATATCTTGGTGCAATAAAGAAGCCCACGGATGCGATCGCGAGAGTAACCGAAGTCGAACCCGAATGGACGACTGAGCGCAGATTTGAAAAGTTCGCGCCGATCGTTCCGTTTCCGGCTACTGCGATCGTCTATCGCGCGCCAAAGACGACGAGCCCGGATATTCCGGCATTGCGTCTGGCAGCTTCGATCCTCGCGGGTGGCGAAAGCTCGCGCATGTATATGGCGCTCGTGCGCAGTCAGCAAATCGCGCAGGAAGCTAGTCTCGACCTCACTCTGAATACGGAAGGCGGGCGAATGGCGTTTATCGGCGTCGGTGCCGAGAAAGGAACATCTCAGAATCTTGAGGCCGCACTTCTTGCCGAGTTAAAAAAGATCCAGGACGGCGGAGTTACGGCAAAGGAATTAGAGAAGGCGAAGAACCAGCTTGTCTCGGAGGCGATCCGCGAACGTGAAACTAACGATGGAAAGGCGATCGCGATCGAACAGGCAGTCGCATATCAGAGTGATCCGAAGGCGGTCAATAACGACGTCGCCGCGCTCGGGGCGGTGACAGCGGCGGATATTCAACGCGTCATGAAGCAATATTTTAAAGACAACAATCGTGTGGTCATTTATTACAACCAGGAGAAAAAGGCGGAGGGAGCACGATGAGATTTTGGATTTTGGATTTTGGATTTTGGATTGCCGCTGTTTCTTTTTGTCTTAGCGTTCCGGCTGTTGAACTTCGTGCTCAGGATGTCATACCGGCACCGGGTCCGGCTAAATCGGTGAACGTGCCGGCAGTAAAGGAAACGAAACTCAAGAACGGACTGACCGTCGCCGTAGTTGAAAAGCACAGTGCACCGATCGTGACGGTCCAACTTCTCGTCAGGGCCGGAGCCGGTACCGAGGGAATCGCGAAGGCCGGCCTCGCGAATCTGACCGCGGACATGCTGACGAAGGGAACTAAAACACGTACGGCCGAGCAAATCGCCGAAGAGATGGAATTTCTCGGTGCGTCGATCAATACCGGTGCCGGCTGGAACAGCTCGTCTGTTTCGATGACCGTTACGTCAGACAAACTCGATCAGGCGATGGCGATCATGTCGGACGTGGCATTGAATCCCACGTTCAAGCGGGAAGAGCTTGATCTTCTGAAATCTCAGAGCCTCGACGAACTTCAATCCTCTCTGACACAGCCCGCGTTCCTCGCGAATTACGTCGGGTCGGTATATGCGTTGAAGGAACATCCGGCTGGCGGGACAGCCGCAAGTGTCGGATCCATGACCCGTGACGATGTAGCGGGATTCTACTCTCGATCGTATTCACCGAACCGGTCCGTTCTTATTTTTACCGGCGATATAACCTCCGCACGGGCCGCGACACTAGCTGAGAAACTGTTTGGCGACTGGCCGTCCAAGCAAGAAGTTTCTCTGCCCAGGCCTGGCGTAAGCGTGTCGAACACAGGTCCTCGAGAGATCGCGAAGAGAATTCTCGTCGTCGATCTTCCAAAGTCCGGTCAAGCATCGGTTAGCTACTTCAGGCCTATCGATGCGGTTGGCCGCGGTGCGAAGACTTACTACACGGCGGCCGTCTTAAATTCTCTTTTAGGCGGTGGTTATTCGTCGCGACTGAATCAGGAGATCCGTATCAAGCGCGGTCTTAGTTACGGAGCGGGCAGTGCGTTCGGCTGGCGCGCCGCTTCGACAAATTTCACGACACGAACACAGACAAAGAATGAGTCGGCGGCGGAAGTTGCAGAGCTCGTTATCGGAGAACTGCGTCGTCTCGGTGACACGGACGCAGCCGAAACTGAATTGAATCCCAGACGTCTGGTTCTGACCGGTAATTTCGGCAGAAACCTGGAGTCGACAGCCGGCTTGGCTTCGGCGATCGGCGATCTTTACAGCTTCGGCGTTCCGACTACCGAGCTGAACAATTACATGTCGAGTGTCACGGGGGTTACTTGTTTGTCTTTATCCTTTGAGATCTCGCCACG
>JBDTMK010000196.1:0-6392 GCA_039934315.1 Pyrinomonadaceae bacterium
TGAAGGATGTCGAAGAACGCGGCGCCCGTTGGAGACGTAACTACTCCGATCCGGCGCGGGTAAGGCGGAAGCGGACGCTTCAACTCGGCGTCGAACAAACCTTCCGCCGCAAGCTTCGACTTTGTCTGCTCGAATGCGACCCTTCGAGCGCCCTCGCCGACAGGTTCGAGCGATTCGACCATCAACTGAAACTCGCCCTTCGGTTCGTACAGGGTGAGCCGCCCACGAACACGAACCTGCAATCCGTCAAAGGGCTCGAAGCGTATCCGATAGTTCGATCCGCGATAGCATGCGGCGCGGATCATCGATGTCGAGTCATGGAGAGTGAAGTACCAATGCCCGGAGCGCGCGGCCGAAAAATTCACGATCTCGCCCTCGACCCAAACGTTCATGAACCGGCGCTCTACCTCGGTCTTAACCTGCAGGTTTAGCTCAGAGACGCTCAGCGGCTTCTGCTCTTCGTCGTCGAATAATGATTTTAAGAGGGAGTTCTGCATCGATGTGAAAATGATACTCGATAGTAGTCAGTAGTCGGTAGCTTGTGCTATTAAATTAGCGACACAACGACTATGAACGTACCTATCGCAAGCGGACTATGACAAGGAATATTCTTTTCGTGGCGATCGGCGGCATGCTAGGGAGTGTCGGTCGCTTTCTTCTCGTGGGGTTGATCGTAAGTTCGCTTCCATACACCTTTCCATTCGGAACATTTCTTGTAAATATTTTTGGCTGTTTCGTGATGGGTGCGGCTGTTGGAATCGCGGAACGATACTCTGGATTTAGTAACGAGTGGCGAGTCTTTCTAACCGCAGGCTTCTGCGGAGGCTTTACGACGTTTTCGGCATTCGCGTTCGAGAACGTCCAATTGCTTCTCGATAAGAATTACGGCACTTTCGCGGTCTATAGTATCGCCAGTTTCGTAGTATGCGTGGCCGCAGCACTCGCGGGCCTTATGCTCTTCCGGAGCTAAAAGTGGTTCCTTCCCCATCAATTCTTTCCCGCTGGCACCAAGCTTGCAACCCAAATAGTCAACTGTATGCTCCCGACGCACAGAGGTCGCGCAACGTAAGGCGCAACCGGAGGGCGTGAGGGGGTCAAATCCGTGGCAAAAAAAATATTACTTGTCGAAGATCACGCTGATATTAGAAATATGATGGTGACGTATCTCCAACTCAATAAGTACGAAGTCATCGAAGCATCGAACGGCTACGACGCAATTCAGCAGGCTCTCAATCATAAACCGGACATTATACTGATGGATATCGCGATGCCCGTGTTGGACGGCATCAGTTCGACCCGGGCGATGCGGGAGAATGACGAGCTAGCCCAGATACCTATCGTTTGCCTGACCGCATACGGCGAATTCTACCGAGAACGAGCAAAACTTGCAGGCTGTAACGACGTTCTCCAAAAACCGATCGATTTCCGCAAGCTCGATGCTCTGTTGTGGCAGCATACGCAGTGATCGCATATCGGCCACCCGTCCGGGATGCGTCGTGTTGGTTGCCCTCTTTGTATTTCTTTTGTAACGCTTTAAAAAACTGTTGCCGCGGGCGCTGTTGAAGGATTAGTCTGAGCGTATGAAAGTACTGCTTGTTTATCCGGAGTTTCCGGACACGTATTGGAGTTTTCGACATGCTCTGAAGTTCGAAGGAAAGCAGGCGGCATTTCCGCCTCTCGGCCTATTGACCGTGTCCGCAATGCTTCCCGAAGCGTGGCAGCGTCGGCTTGTCGACATGAACGTCGAGACGTTGTGGCCGGACGACATCGACTGGGCTGACATCGTCATGGTAAGCGCGATGATCGTCCAGAACGAATCGCTCGAAAAAGTCGTTGAACTTTGCCGCACTATGGGAAAGAAGATCGTCGTCGGCGGACCCTACGTTTCGACAAGTTCCGAGCGGATGCCCAATGCGGACCATATCTTTATCGGCGAGGCCGAGTCGACAATTCCCGAATTCATAAACGATCTCGAGCTCGGCATCGCGCGTCGGATCTACCAGGCCGATGAGCGGCCTCCGTTGACGCTGACACCGGCTCCCGACTTTTCGCTGATCGAGATGCGGAATTACAGCGCGATGAACGTTCAGTTTTCGCGCGGCTGTCCGTTCAACTGTGAATTCTGCGACATCATCGAGATCTACGGCCGCGTGCCAAGGACCAAATCGAACGAGCAAATGCTCGCGGAACTGGACGTATTGAAAGCGACCGGGTGGCGTGGCCTTGTCTTTATCGTCGATGACAATTTCATCGGCAATAAAAAGAATGTCCGGCTCTTTATGCCTGACCTGATCAAATGGTCGCGGGCAAACGGATTCCCGTTCTCATTTATCACCGAGGCGAGCGTCAATCTTGCCGAAGACGATGCGCTTTTGCAGCAGATGGAGGACGCGGGCTTCCGTCGCGTGTTCCTTGGTATTGAAACGCCGGTAGAAGAAAGCCTGAAAGAGGCGCAAAAAGGACAGAACACGCGGAGGGATCTGCTTGAATCGATCCATAAAATACAAAGCTACGGAATGGAAGTGATGGGGGGGTTCATTGTCGGCTTCGACAGCGACCCGGAAGATATTTTCGATCTGCAGATGAAGTTCATTCGCGAAAGCGGAATACCGCTAGCGATGGTCGGGCTGCTGACGGCGCTTCCCGATACACAGCTCTGGCGGCGGTTAGAAAAAGAAGGGCGGCTGCTCGATGTCAGTACCGGCAACAACACGGACTGCACGATAAACTTCGTTCCGCGGATGGATTTGAATCGTCTCGTCGAAGGTTATAAGCAAGTTATCAGGAATATTTACAGCCCGACTGAATACTATCGGCGCTCGCTCGATTGCCTCTCGCGTTTTCATCAAAACCGTATCGAGACCCGGCAAGTGAATCTTCGCGACGATCTTCGCGCATTTTTCAACATCATTTTGACGCTGGGTATTCGCGACGGATCACGCCGTGACTTCTGGCGTTACTTTTTTCAACTTCTCCGCTATCATACGCGCGACTTTGCTCACGGCCTTACCCTTGCCGCAATGGGTTATCATTTCAGGCAGGTCACGGAAAAATACTGTAATTGAGCGACGAGATCTTCGGTACGTTGCTGCTGATCGTCGAGGCTTGATCGAAGGAACAAAATATGAAAACGCTATCGTTGTCGCTGGCTCGTGCCTTCGCGCTTTTATTGGTGTTGGGTTGCACCTCGATTGCGTACACGCAAATCGCAAAAGTCACCGAGGCTAAGGTGACGCTTACCGCGGGCCAATTAAATTATCGCGGCCAGTGTCCCGTCGAACTGGATCTCGGCGGGGTGATCCGGACAGATGGACCGGGTCTCGTAAAATATCAGTTTGTTCACACGACCGGGCCGTTGGGTCCGGTGCAGCGGCTCGTGTCCTTAACGGCCGGCGACCATTCGGTTCGCCAGACTCCAAGGGTGGTAATGAATGAGAACGCCCAGTTCTGGAACGACACGGTAACGCTTCGCATCCTTTCAAATCCCGGCGGAAGTTTTGATTCGCCCGAGATCAAATACACCGGCGTCTGTCAGCGTTACGTCGCGGCCACGCCCCGTTCGAGCGAGGTCGATCGTGGACCGTCCCAGGCTCGCTTTCGCGTGACGCTGAATGGTTTTACATGCAACACAGCGACACGAGATGGAATTCTACCCGACGGCTCCGGTGACGAAGTATACATGCTCACCAAGACCTTCAACGTAGAAATGGATGCGGCTGGCACGAACGTAGAACAAACCCGGATGGACTTTATGCGCACCTTCGAATACGGTGACGTCTCAGCCGGCACTTCGCAGCGGATAAGGGCCGGCTCGAGTCGCCAACTAGGTTCGCTGGGGGGAATCATGAACGGGGACTCGTTCCCCGAATCGCCCGAGAAATATTCCAGTAACCCGCAGAATCAATCTCTGCCGCAGTTTGTTTGGGAAGGAATGATCGCCCGGTTGAAAAACGCCGTCGTGATTTTTCCGACCATATGGGAATCGGATGGTCGCACGGACGTTCTCTATGGACGATGGCAACAGCAAAGTTTGGATAACGGGTTACACAGTGTCGGCAATCTGATCCAAAATCCTTCACGCACGGATCAGGCCTTGGCGATCTCCACGATTCGCGCGGAAGTCGATGTACAGACGCGACTCCTCCAGCAACCTGGTGACCTTCGGCTCAACGAACACCCGGGTGACCTGCCGATCGGCATGCGGGAAACTTCAGGGGGCTTAATGCTTCGCGCGGAATTGCTGATACTGACTTTTGATGAAGCCCAACGAATTTCCCGGCTCAAGAAGGCCGTGCCGATCAGGTACAAAAACGATGACTATTTTGGAGGGGGCGAATACACTCTTTGGATTCAGGTCGAACAACTCCCGTAACCCTCTCTGGAGTTCTGTCTTCTCCTATTTTTGAATTGCGGTCACTGAATTTATCTGGACGAACGCATTCGGTTTGTTAACGCGGATCTTGAGGCGAGGCGACGGCCGGTTGTTCGGGTCGGCCTGAAAGCGGGAGTGAAATGTCACCGAGTACGCGGTGCGGATCTGCGTGACGATGTCTTCGTATGCTTTTTGAATTTGCGAAAGCTGGGTGATCGGGTAGTAAACTCCGCCCGACACTTTCGCCAGCCTTTCGCCTTCGCCCTCGGCACGCGCGGAAAGCGTCATGTAACGGGTTCGAAGCGGATCGATTGCTTTATCCGGTATGTTCGACTCGCCGGCAGCGATCAGTGCTGATGGAACGTAAAGCGGATAGATGAGCGCTCCGCTTTCCTCGATCGAGCCGAGAAGCGAATCGAAAGAAAGGAATGAGCGGTTGTCGTCGCCGTCGGTCAGCACGACGATCGCTGTCCGCTCGCCGCTCAAAGGGCGCAACGTATCGGCGAGCGTATACGCGACAGCGTCGTAATAAGCCGTCGCCCCGCCGGCGTCGAATGTGTCCAGGCTTTCCGAAAGCTGCGGTTTATTGGTTGAAAATCCGGACAGCACTTTTACATCGTCGTTGAAAAGAATCAGCGAGATGCGATCCCCCTGGCGCGTAGTATCGATGAACGAACGGGCGGCCTTGCGAATGAAGTTGACGTAATTGTCTACGCTGCCCGATACGTCCAACAGCAGTACGAGATTAACCGGAGCGGTGTGCGGACTCACAGAAACGATGTCGCGAGGCGCTCCGTTCTCGGCAACAACAAAATCCGACGCTTTTAGATCGCCGAGCGATCGATTGTACATGTCGGTTACGCGAACGACAGCTTCCTTCAAGGTATCGCCCGGCACATCGGCCTGCATGGTTCGCGATGTAATTGACGGTTCGCGGCGCATCGGCGGAAGTGTCCGAGAATAATCGCCAAAGTATTTCGGGCTCGCGCGGCGGATCGCGTCCATCAAGCTAAGATCGCCGCTACGAATTATTGCCTTAGCCGCATTCGTCAACTGCCGCTCCCGCAGATCGCTGGAGACTTCGTTCGGCGGAACGTTCAAAAGGATAATGCCGCGGCCAGTTGTAAACGCGAGCTCGACCGCACTCGAACGCTCTTTCTTTTTCTTGTTGTCGCCGTCCCCCGAAGATCCATCGGAAGAACCCCCGGTCGCTACCGCTCCAGGTTCCGGCTCTTGTCTCTCTATCTCCCCGTCTCCCTTTCTCCCCTTCTCCTCGTCGCCGTCGACGGGTTCCTCCTTCTCGGCAACGCGATTAAACTTACCTTTCAACTGAAACTTCCCGCCGGATTTTTCTTTTACTTTTTTGAGTTCAATGTCGCTCAGATAGCGCGGCCGAGACTCTGTCCAGAAGAAATCGTATTTAAGATCGTCCGTCGGGACATCCGCCGCGATCGTTCCCGTGTCCGTCTTTGCTTCGACCAGTTCGACATCGCCTGATACTCGAATCTCGCCTTCACGGGTTTCTACCTTCACCTTCACACGTTCGGGAACGGCGAGAGAGAGATCGATCCGTTTAGTCGTGTTCGACGGTCGAATTTCGACGGTGACGTTTCCCCCGGTGTCGATTTTGAGTTCGGATTCAGCGACCGTTTCGGTCGACGATGCGACAAGCAGCACACGGGTGTTTTCCGCCTTCGCAACGATCTCTACCCGGCCTGTATGATTCACAACGGTGATCGATCCGCCTTTGTTAAGTTTGAGATCGCGCGTAATCGACTGCGCCGAGACAAATGTCGTCGACACAATTAAGAGGATCGTGGAGAGCGTGAGACGTAAGACTAACTTTTCCATTGCTAAGAACGGCTGGTGATGCGGCCCGACTGTATCAGACGATTGCGGACCCGTTCCTGCCATTTTTTTCTCGGCTGTTCGGACGATTCGAACTTATCAAAAAGGTCACGAAGGTTTTCGCCGCCCGCCTGACGCGTGCTCGGGCGGCCGACGCAGCGGTACGGGAAAT
>JBDTMK010000197.1:0-6348 GCA_039934315.1 Pyrinomonadaceae bacterium
CCAGCGCGAATTAATCATCGGCGATCGGCAGACCGGCAAGACGGCGGTCGCCATCGACACGATCATCAACCAGAAAGGCAAGGACGTTATCTGCATATACGTCGCGATCGGCCAAAAGGCTTCGACAGTAGCGCAGGTCGTGAAGAAGCTTGAAAACTACGGAGCGATGGCTTACACGGTGGTCGTCTCGGCGACTGCTTCGGATCCGGCGGCGATGCAATTTCTGGCTCCATATTCAGGATGCGCGATCGGCGAATATTTCCGAGACAACGGACGGCACGCACTGACGATCTACGACGATCTTTCTAAGCAGGCCGCGGCCTATCGTGAGATCTCTCTGCTCTTGCGACGACCGCCCGGCCGCGAAGCTTATCCGGGAGACGTTTTCTATCTTCACTCGCGCTTGCTAGAACGTGCGGCGAAAATGTCCGACGCTCGCGGAGGAGGTTCATTGACCTCGCTTCCGATCATCGAGACTCAGGCCGGCGATATTTCTGCATACATTCCTACGAACGTGATCTCGATCACCGACGGCCAGATCTTCCTTGAATCTGATTTGTTCAACTCGGGTGTGCGTCCCGCGATCAACGTAGGCAACTCAGTTTCCCGCGTCGGTGGTGCGGCACAGATCAAGGCGATGAAGCAGGTTGCCGGTACGCTCCGTATCGACCTTGCGCAGTTCCGCGAGCTCGCGGCTTTCGCGCAGTTCGGTTCCGATCTCGATAAATCGACGCAGTCACAACTCGAGCGCGGCCGCCGTCTGACTGAGATCCTGAAGCAGGGCCAGTATCAGCCGATGGAAGTCGAGAAGCAGGTGTTGATCATCTGGACAGTAACAAATGGCTTGGCCGACGACATCGCGGTCGACGACCTGAAACGGTTCGAGGAAGAGCTTGGTGCGTTTATTGAAAATTCGCACCCCGCGGTGCTGGCCACGCTTCGTGACAAGAAGAACATTGATGACAGCCTGAAGGCCTCGATGAAAGAAGCGATCGAGGATTTCAAAGCAACGCGCTGGGCGACGGCAACGGCCGCAGCGGCGTAGCAATCTGGGATTGGGATTTCGGAATGCGGATTTGAAGTAGATCCAAAATCTGGAATCCAAGATCCAAAATCGAAATATGGCAAGTCTTTTGGACATGCGCCGACGCATCAAGTCGGTCAAGAACACACAACAGATCACCAAGGCGATGAAAATGGTCGCGGCGGCTAAGCTCAAACGTGCGCAGGATCGCGTGGTTGCTTCGCGGCCGTTCGCGCGGAAAATGTCCGAGGTGCTTGGCGGCTTGAGCGCGAAAGTCGCGGACGAATTTTCTCATCCTCTGCTTGACCAGCGCGGTGATGAAAAGTATCTGATCGTTCTGGTCAGCGCCGATAAAGGTTTGGCCGGCGCGTTCAACGCCAACGTGATCAAAGCGACCCAAGCCTTCCTGAGAGATAACGCTTCGAAGTCGTCTGAAATGATCCCGGTCGGTAGAAAGGGACGAGATTTTTTCAAGCGACGCGACGTCGTTCTCAAGGACGAGTACATCGGCTTGACGGGAAGCGGGACGGCGAACCATGCTGACGCGATGGAGATCGCGCGGAACATCATCAAGACGTTCACGGAGGACACATCGCTCGACAAGGTATTTCTCATCTACACGGAATTCAAAACCGTGTTGTCGCAGAAGCCGGTGATCGAGCAGATCCTGCCGTTACCGCGCATCGACACTATTGAAGAAGGCGATGCGGCTGGGGCGCAGGCGGAATACATCTACGAGCAGCCCGCTGTTGAGATCTTCGGGAAGCTTTTGCCGAAGCAAGTCGAGACGCAGCTCTACAAGTCGTTGCTGGAGTCTGTGGCGTCGGAGCAGGGCTCACGGATGACAGCGATGGATTCGGCATCGAAGAACGCGGGAGAGCTGATCGACTCGCTGACCCTCAACATGAACCGGATCCGCCAGGCGGCGATCACCAAAGAGATCATCGAGGTTGTTTCGGGCGCCGCAGCGGCTCAATAGCCTAATATTTTTTCATTCGGCAAGCGGAATTTGTTTTGAAGTTCTTTGGATTTCATTTACGCTCCGCTTGCTCTTTTTTAACCTACATTCCCCCAGGTGCGACCGAACTCCGGAGGCGAAATCAATGAATTGGTACCTAAAAGTTCTACAGAATTACGCGAATTTCCAAGGCCGGGCGAGGAGAAAGGAATACTGGTTTTTCGTGTTATTTAATGCGATCTTCGCGGTCATCGCAATGATATTGGATAACCTGTTCGGCCTGACGTTTAAAGATTCGGGCACCGGCCCTTTCTACTTACTGTACGTTTTGGCGACGCTGATCCCTGGCCTCGCGGTGAGCGTCCGGCGGTTACACGATATTGGTAAGAGTGGATGGTTCATGCTTTTGGCACTGATACCTTGCGTCGGCGGAATCATCCTGTTGATATTCGACGTGACCCCCGGCGACGCAGGGGAAAATGAGTACGGCCCGGATCCGAAGATGTTTATTTGATCAGAACGATTCCTATGGAACGGGACTGGGGTAGTAAGCTGCGTTACTATTTGCCGCTAATTCTTTGGATCGGGGTTATATTCTTTCTCTCGAGCGGCCAGGGCTCCTCGACGCGAACCTCGATCATCATCCGGCCGCTTCTCGAATTTCTTTTTCCTACGGCCTCGTTTGAAACAATTTCGTATTACCACGGCCTGATTCGCAAACTTGCACATCTTACCGAGTACGCCGTTCTTGGATCTCTCGCATGCCGTGCGTTTGCCGGCTCTGCCGTAAATCTTCTGCGCCGACATTATTATCTCGCGGCGAGCTTGCTGGTTTTGCTGGTCGCTGTATCGGATGAGTTCAATCAGAGCTTTAATTCTGAACGCACCGGCTCGCCGGTGGATGTGCTCATCGATCTTAGCGGCGGCCTAACCGCGATTGTGTTCTATTACTTTTTAACTAAGCGCAGAAATCAGGCGAGGTCTCTATCGGTTTGATTCCGGACGGCCGCGTCTCGAATCAATTCCGGTATCAGGACAGCCTCCGGTAACGTCCGCCAGTGACGTACGGGCAGCTCCTTCTTCATAGCGTTTATCTTCAGTCGAAACGGATTGAAGATCGATCGATAGTACATCAGCCAAAAATCCTCGACCTCGTCCGATGACGGCCCACGTGCCTTGTCAACCGGATCACTAAATGTGAGTTCTTCACGATCCCAGTGGGCACAACCTTTTGGCGTCAGGATCGAAAAATTCATCGACCCAAACCGTCGGGCAAAAAAGGGAGTCGCAAGCTCGACTGTAAAATGATGCGGCTCATGCCACGCGACGAAGACTTCCTTATCTTCGAATTCTGCCTTTCGAAATCGGACAAACGCGTGAAACTTGTGGATGTCGCGGCGGACCGCCCTCGCCATCAACTGCAGGCGCCGAACATCATTGTCGGACTCGATCGAAAGCAAATTGCGATTTTGAAATACCAATCGAAATAAGATCCTGTACATCAACGCCCAACGCGTCTGGTCGTCGAAGCAAGAAGCGAGTTCGGCGAGCTGAAAGAAAAGCGAAGGGACGCGAAAACTTTCGTTTTTGGGCGACGTGTGATTTTCGGCTTCGAATAACGAGACCTGCGCGGTTGAAATCCACAGGATGTCATCCGGCGAAACGCCAGAGCGTATTAGAGGGCGTGCGGCATCGCGCCAGCTCGCGAATGTATTGTCGATAGAAACACTGATCATCAAAATTCGCCCGTAATCGCGGTCGGCGAGAGCCGTGCCGGTTCAAACAAAGACGGTTGAATTTCGCGTCGCTTGAAAACATCTGGAAAACTAGTTTTGTCCAAACGAAAGACATCAGGATTATGATCCGAGGTCACGATAAACCACTTAGCGCGCGACAGTGTTACGTTCAACCGCGCAAGATCGTCGAGCCGTATCCGATGAAAGCGGCGGACGTTGAGGATTCGCTGGACGTTTCTTACTCCAATTCCAGGGATCCGAAGCAGGAGACTTTTCGACGCACGATTTACATCCACCGGAAACAAATGTCGATGTCGGATCGCCCATGCGAGTTTCGGATCTTTTTCAAGATCGAGATTGCCGCCATCCAAGCCGTCCGTGACTTCGTGTGCAGCGAAACCGTAGTTGCGGATAAGCCAGTCGGCTTCATAAAGCCGATGCTCGCGCATAGGCGAGGTCTTGGGTTTGTTTTGAAGTTTGGAATCCGTGTGCTCGGCGGGTGAGAAGACCGAATAATAAACTCGTCGCAATTTAAAACGGTTATATAGCTCCTGAGCCTTTGACAGTATCACCGTGTCCGAGCTCTCGCTGGCCCCGACGACGAGTTGCGTAGACTGACCCGCACGCGCGAACAACGGTTTTGTTCCACCACGTTTCCAGTCGTCTCTTGCGCTGTCGATTCCATCTTTCACATCGGCCATCGTGTCTTCGATCTCGATGAGTGATTTTTCGGGTGCGAGTTCGTCGAGGTCCTTCTGAACCGGCATTTCGATATTCGCGCTCAGCCGGTCGGCGTATTTTCCCGCTTCCAAAAGTAATTCCTTCGAAGCTCCCGGAACGGCCTTGAGATGAATGTATCCGCCAAAATGTTCTTCCTCACGAAGAGTCTTAGCCACTCGAACAAGCTGTTCCATCGTGTAGTCGGCGTTTTGAATAATGCCGGAACTTAGGAACAGGCCTTCGATGTAGTTTCGTTTGTAGAAATTGATTGTGAGCTTGACCACCTCCTCGGGCTTAAACCGGGCTCGCAGAACATTCGACGAACGTCGATTGACGCAATAAGAGCAATCCCAAATACACACATTGGTGAGCAGGAGCTTGAGCAAAGATATGCACCGGCCATCAGGCGTATAGCTATGACAAATGCCCATCCCTTCGGTATTGCCGATCCCATTGATATCGCGTTTCCTATGCGAACCACTCGAGGCGCATGAAGCGTCGTACTTCGCAGCGTCAGCCAAAATTGCAAGCTTCCGTTTTAAATCCATGACCAAAGGCTAGCATGTCTGCAGCGGCAAAACAATGTTTCATGGGTGGGACGCGATTGGTTTGTATATCCCCCTATTTCCCGAAGGGCGGCCGCGCTCGAGTGCGGGGTACAATCTTCCATAATCGCGAACTTTATGGCATATTCAATCGTTAGAAAGAGCACAGGAGATTCGAAAAAATGAGTATTCTCGACAAGGTTAAAGACGCGGCGCTAAATCAGTTTATTGAAGTTATTGAATGGCTCGATGAGTCGAAGGACACGCTGCTTTACCGCTTTCCAGCCTCCGGCCAGGAGATCAAAAACGGCGCACAGTTGATCGTCCGGGAGTCGCAGGCCGCGGTTTTTGTTTTCGAAGGCCAGGTCGCCGATGTTTTCACGCCGGGCCGCTACACTGTCGAAGGCGGCAACACGCCGATATTGTCGAAGCTGGGCGCGTGGAAGTATGGTTTTAATTCGCCGATCAAATCCGAAGTCTATTTCGTTAACACAAAACAGTTCACTGACATGAAGTGGGGCACGTCGAATCCCATCATGCTTCGCGATGCCGATTTCGGTATTGTCCGTCTTCGGGCTTTCGGCGCATACAGTTTGCGCGTTGCTGACCCCAGCGAATTCATCAAACAGATCGCTGGAACAAATGCGCAGTTTCACACTGAAGACATTGATGGCCAGCTGAAGCGTGCGATAGTGACGGAGTTCTCGGATGCCCTCGGCGAGATGAAGATCCCCGCTCTCGACCTCGCTGCTCGGTATAAAGAGTTAGGCGAAGCGATCCGCGCAAAGATCAATGAGGATTTCAGCGGCTACGGATTAGAGGTCACGAAGTTCTATGTCGAGAACATCAGCCTTCCGCCGGAAGTCGAAGCGGCGATGGACAAGCGATCGTCCATGGGAGCGCTCGGCGATGCTCAAACATATATGCAGTTCCAGGCCGCTGACGCACTTCGCGACGCGGCTCAGAACGAAGGTGGTGGTGCCGGACTTGGCGCAGGTCTAGGTGCCGGATTCGCGGTCGGAGGACAGATGGCGAATGCATTCGGCGGGAACCCGCAAGGCGGTGGAGGCTCCGCTGCAGCTACCGTCCCGTGCCCGGGTTGCGGAAAGCAAAACAATCCTGCTGCGAAGTTTTGTGCCGACTGCGGCGGCAAGATGGAAGTAGCAAAAGTACCGTGCGTGAAATGCGGGGCTGAGCTTCGCGAAGGCGCCAAGTTTTGTTCGGAATGCGGAAGCTCGCAGGAAAAAGCCAAGTGTTCGAACTGCCAATACGAGCTCGCCGCAGGTGCGAAGTTCTGTCCGGAGTGTGGAACAAAGACTCCTGAAGCCGCCTGATCCTGATCCGCTCAATCGCGAATGAAAAGGC
>JBDTMK010000198.1:0-6330 GCA_039934315.1 Pyrinomonadaceae bacterium
AAGCCTGTGGAGCAAAGGCGGCAATTCAGAGCGTGCGGAGCACGCGGCCCCAACTTTAGCTACACATGAGCGGAGCGAGTGTGTAGTCCAGCGACACAACAATCGAGCGTGTGAAACACGCGTCCCGCCCGTTGACCATTGACATTCGTTCGGGCAAAATCACGACAGTCGGGGAGATAATTTAGACAAATGAAAATCTCCCATGTCACATACACACCTTCTCTACCACATAATTTACGGCACAAAGAATCGTCTTCCAATCATTGCAGAATCCTGGGAATCGGAATTCTATAAGCAGACGGGCGGAATCGTCCGCAACCATCACGGCGTCGCGATCGAGATCAATGGCATGCCCGATCATCTACACATGCTCGTCCGGCTTAGGCCCATTGTCGCCGTTGCTGATTTTTTGCGTGAGGTAAAGTCGATTTCCTCGGGCTGGATCCGTCGCACGTACGAACACAAATTCCGGTGGCAACGCCGATACGGAGCGTTCTCGGTTAGCGAGTCGGTTTCGGACGCAGTTCGTCGATACATCAAGAACCAAAAACAACATCACAAGCAACAGACGTTCGAAGACGAATACAAGGAATTGTTGCGTTTGCATAACGTGCCGTTCGATGAACAGTATCTATGGGAATGACGCGTGTTTCACCCGCTCGGTGACGGGTGTTATCGGCCGGCGCGAGGATAATCCGTTGGTAACGCGTGTTTCACACGCTCGGTTCGTTTTCGCCCTACTACACACTCCGCTTCGCTTCGTGTGTAGCTAAAGTTGGGGCCGCGTGCTCCGCACGCTGAGATTCATTGTCGACCCTGAAGTGAAGTGAAATGAAACCCGACACCACCCGCTAACGCAGGCGGAAATGAACTGTCGACAATTACATATGGCTGCTACTAATCCTTCTGGTCCATCTCGATCAGAGCCAACCGCTCGACGACTCTTCCCTTCTCAATATGTTCTTCGATGATCTCCGGCACGTCTTCGGGCTGGACCTGGCCGTACCAGACGCCTTCGGGGTAGACGAGAACGGCGACGCCGATTGAACAAAAGCCCACCGAACCGCAATCCGTCAGCACAACCTGCCCGTTCGGGTTCCGGCCCTTAGACTCCTTCCCCTGCCGGATGCCCTTCGCTTCGAGAATTCGCTCGAACTCCGCTTTCACTTCGGCTGCGCCGACCTGCGAACACGACTTTCCGTTACATACAAAAACGTGCCGCTTGATCGGGGCGTTCATCACCGGAGCGAGCTTCTCCAGCTGCTCTCGATCGTCAATAAATTTCGGTTTCGTCATGTCTTAGTCTTCGGAAACGGGCCTCCTGGCGGTCCTGTTTCAGCGTCCTTTATATTTTGCCACGGACAGCCCGCCACTTGCATCGAAGAAGCCGGTGTTTATGTTAGAATCTCGTTTCGACTTTGCCGGGAACACGGACTGTCTGTCCGCCTGAACGCGAAGCACGAAACGTATCGCGGACATCAGGCACTGTTCGAATGGCAGGAATCATCGTTCACATCGAGGTTGGGTCGGAGAAATCGACCGAGGTCTTTTCGCAGGAACGCCTGACGATCGGCTCGGACGAGACCTGTGATCTTCAGATCCAAACCACATCGGTCCCGGTTTCGGGCACGTGGATCGAACTCGAAGACACCGAGGGCGTTTTCCGGCTGATCAGAACCGCGCCCGAGCTGACGCTGGAACTCAACGGCCATCCGCCCCGCCGGTATATCGCGATCACGGACGGCGACGTCCTCAAGATCGAAAATACTGAAATCTCATTCTCCTTCTTTGCTCCGTCGCAAAAGCCTTCGCTTATTCGAACGAATCGCGAGCTCCCGCACGTCGCCCAGTTCATCGAATCGGCGGCGCTCGACGCGGCGACTTCGCCGAAGCGAGATGACGCGAAAGCGTTCCTCCGAGAATTTTCGCGAGAGCTGATGCGCGAGGTGAGCTGGACGGCGAAGGCGATTATGCTCGTCCTGTCGGTCGGATTTATTACGGGAGTTGTGTACGTCGGCTGGGCTGTGAGCCGCGAGTTGCGGGAGAACCGAGAGCAGGCACAACGCCAAAGCAACATTATTCAAAAGCTGGAAGAGCAGCTCGGCGTCACCAACAATCAGCTCGGCGATATCGAAAAAGCAAACTCGGACATCATCAGGACCGTGTCACTCGCCCAGAACCTCCGCGTCGACTACGGCAGCGGCGTTTGCCTCATCGTCGGTGTTTACGATCTGGTCGATCGAAGCAACGGGCGTGTACTTCGCTATCCCGATCCGCAGTCACTTCGCCCGAATCCTTACGAGCCCGGATCGACCGAAGAAGCCGGCCCGCAAAACTCTCCTGCCTCGCAGCAGGGCCTGACAACCGAAGGCAACGGCAGCCCGGTCGAGTACGACTTTATCGGGACGGGTTTTCACGCGGGCGGCGGCTACATCGTCACGAACAAACACGTGCTCCAACCTTGGACGGAAGACGATCTCGTGAAGCAGATGATCCGCGATTCGAACGGCCGGGCTCGGATCAAGCGCCTTGTGATCTACTTTCCAAACTACCCACAGCCTTTTCCGTTGAAGGTCCGCGAGCTGGGTGGTCGCGAAGATGTTGCCGTCGCAACCATCGACACCGCTCAGTTGCCGGCGGATGTTCCATCACTGCCGCTCGAAACGGATACCGACGCCTCCACGATCGGAAAAACTGTCGTTACGATGGGCTATCCGAGCGGACCAGACCGTTTGCTCGCGATGGTGGATGATGACGAGGCGAAATCGATCAATCAGAGATTCGGCAACTCGAGACAGAATCTGATCAACTTTCTCGCGCAGTCGCGGAAGATCGTACCGCTCACAACGCAAGGCGCGATCACGGACCTCGACGCCCGGCGGATCGTTCACGACGCGAAGACAGCCGAAGGCGGCTCCGGCGCGCCGCTGTTCGGACAAACCGGAAAAGTTATCGGTGTGAATTTTGGTGTCTTTACTGAAAATACGGCGGCGAATATGGCGGTGCCGGTACGTTTTGCGATTGAGCTTCTAAAGAAGGCGGGCTGGAAATCGGCGGAAGAATTGCAGCAGGCAGCAAGTCAAATGGCGGCAGCGAACGCTAACGTCACGGCGCAATGAAATGGTGACGCTCTGACTTTTGATGCGAGGACGCGGGGCGGGCGACAATACCACATGTACCGAATGTTCGGGGAGAAGGAGATGAATTCCGAGCGGGGAAAGCAGTCAGTTAAGTGAAATCACCGGTCCGCGTCATCCGCTATCCGCGTCGCAAAACAATGGACAGCCTCGTTTTCTCAAACATGCTTCATCGGCCGGCGCGCACGGTCGTCAGTATCCTCGGCATCGCGATCGGCGTGCTGCTGATCGTGTTCACGGTCGGGTTATCGAATGGAACGATACGCGAACAGGCGACTCGCGAAGCGAATGTCGGGGCTGAGATATTCATGCGAGCTTCGGGCTCGGTTGGTATGAGCGGCTCGGAATCATTCCGTTTGCCGCTCACTCTCGCGAAGGACGTTTTGAATGTCGACGGGGTCCGGTCGGCGGTGGCTATCGGTCAGAATTCCGTCGATGCGACGGACAACAATACCGGCAAACGCCTTGTGGACGGAATTGTATTCGGCGAGTATGCGGAGATCTCCGGGCTTCGAATCATCGAAGGCAGGTCATTCGAACCTGCGGCTGACGAGACCATCATCGACACCGCGTGGCAGAAACAGAAAAAGCTCAAACTGGGTAACACCATACCGCTTTACGATCGACCGTTCACGATCGTCGGGACGTACGAACCTGCCGGCGGCGCGCGTTTGAAGATCCCGCTTGACGTGATGCAGGCGCAGCTCGGAAGCGAAGGCAAAGCGTCATCGGTCCTGGTCGCGATCAAGCCGGGTTACACAGTTGATCAAGTCGGGCAGAATTTAAGCGCCAGGTTTCCGGAGTATCAAATAATTCGCACGCAGGATCTCGAAGAGCTTTACATGGCCGGCTTCCCCGCCCTCAATATCTTCCTGAATGTCTTTATTGGTGTCGCCGCGGTCATCAGCGCGCTTGTGATCCTGCTTACGATGTACACGACCGTCACCGAGCGCACGCGGCAGATCGGCATCATGAAATCGCTTGGCATGAGCAACGCCGCGATCGGATGGACGATAACCCAGGAGGCACTCTTGATCAGCCTGCTCGGAATTATCACAGGAGTCGTTCTCACCTATTTGCTGCGATTCGCACTGTCCAAGGTCACGACGCTCGAAGTCGAGATCAGCTTTTGGGTGATAATGCTGACGTTGGTCGTCGGTCTTATCGGCGGCGCGATCGGCGGACTGTATCCTGCGATGCGTGCTGCCCGGCTCGACGCGGTCGAAGCATTGAGCTACGAGTAGCTAGAATTCATTCCCAGTAGTATCCTTATGCGTTTTCTCCTATCGATCTTCCTATCCCTCTCGTTTGTCACTCTCTCGGCGGACGCTCAGCGAAAAGGCGGAAGTCCGAGTCCAAAAAGAACGCGGCCAGCCGTGACTCTTCTAACTGAAGCCCCGCCGCCCCCGCCTGCGAAGAGCGAGGACAAGTCGCTTGGAACAGTCGTCGAATCATACGTCACCAACTACGACCTGAACGCCGATGGAACCGGAACCGAGGTTCGGGCCGTGCAGCAGCGCTGTTTCTCGGCGGGCTGCCTTGCCCGGGTTGGATCATCGACGCAGATCTTCAATGGAGATCTTCAACGGGTCACAGTTCTCGACGCATACGTTCTGAAATCCGACGGGACCAAACTGAAGGTCCCGGCTTCCGCGATCACTGATCGGCCTACCGACCAAACAGAAGCGGCGCCGGGCTTCTCTTCGCTTCGCGAGTTTGAAGTGAAGTTCGCCGACGTCAAGATCGGCGACGCGGTGTATATCAAGACACAGATCACAACGATCCGGCCCACGTTCGACGGAAGATTCGATGCGCTCGAGCTTTTTCCGCTCTTTTACGACTGGAAATCTATCGAGATCAATGTGACCGGCCCGGCTGGCTTTCCACTTTTCATCGAAGCGTTTGGTCTGGATGGCGGAAAACTCGCGGATGACGCCGGGCGGTCGCGTTGGCAGTACAAGAAATCGAATCTTGCGCGGCTAGAAATCGAGCCGGTAATGACCGAGATGATGACGATCAGTCCGCGTTTCGCTCTTACAACTTTTAAGGATTTTGACGCGCTTGGAAGGGTCTTTTGGGAAAGCTTAAAAAAGAGCGCCGTCGTCACGCCCGAGATCCAGACTCTCGCGAACCAAATAACGAAAGATTCGACGACACCGATTCAGCAGGCGTCGGCCATCTACGCCTGGGTCAACAAAAATATCCGTTACTTGTCGGTCGTTCTCGACCGCGGCGGAGTCATACCGCATACCTCTTCCGAGATCATCAAGAATGGATATGGTGATTGCAAAGATTACACGACCATCATCCATACGCTCCTCAAGGTGAAGGGCATAGACAGTATTCCCGTCTTGATAAGGTCGGACGTCGGCGACTGGTTTCCTTCAGTCGCGACGGCGGACTATTTCAACCACGCGATCCTTTACATCCCTAGTATTGATCTGTTTGCCGACGCGACGACTCCCAACACGCGACTTGGGCTCATACCTCAAACCCTGGTCGGAAAACACGCCGTTCTCGCCGGCGAGAAGACGGGTGTCATAACGCTGCCGAAAGATAACCCGGCCGAGAATCAGATCCTAAGCGAAATGACTCTCGACTTTGCCGAGAATGGAAGTGTGAAGGCGCTTACGAAGAATACATTTGTGGGCCGATCAGAGATCATCTTCAGGCCGTTGTTTTCTTCACCCACGATAAAGCGCGAGTCGGAAACTCTTGTCAGGATCATGCTTGCTTATTTCGGCATAAAGGGCGAAGGAAGCATAACCAGTATCGGAGACCCGCATAACGTCGGAGAGCCGTTCGCCGTAGGGATAGAAAGTCGCATCGAAAACTTCACTACATTCTTGCCGAACGGGCGTCTCGAAATACCGCCTGGCTTAAACATGTTAAGTATGGCGAGCATGGCACAGCTCGTGACAACCGAATCTCGAAAAACCAGTGTCATCGTTGGAGCAGCGATCTTTCGGGAAACAGTCGCCCTGAATCTTCCGCCGACGGTCAAGATCAACTCAGCCCCGCAGGCCGTGAACTTTGCGAATGGCGTCGGAATTTTCCGCATCACATCGGAACTGAAAGACGGGACCCTTCGCTATACCCGGGAGCTTGTATTCAAAAAGGATGTTGTGGAGGCCGGTGAGTATTCTCTTCTGAAGGAAATGTGCCTGGTGATAATAATACCGAGGGTAGCGTT
>JBDTMK010000199.1:0-6285 GCA_039934315.1 Pyrinomonadaceae bacterium
GCGGAGCTGGTGCGCAACAACAGGTCAGAACAGCGAGCGGTAGCGACCGGGTCTCCCTTGTACCAATGAGGACGCGGAGCACAGCCGTACTACCCGGTCGCTACCGCTCGCGGTTCTGACCTGTTGTTGCAACCGGGCTCGATCAGATTCGCCAACTGCGGCGGCACAAAAGAAGGCTCCCCTCCTTCTGAAGGAGGGGTGGCAGCGGCTTCCGCTGACGGGGTGGTAAATCAGCCGATAGGCTGACAAACGACCCGAACCTAAGTTTGATCCTCGATCCACTCACCGGCCCGATCCTTCCTGCCAAAAGCCTCGCGAATTCGTCCGATGACATATCCGGGCGCGTCGAAGACAAGCTTGTTTTCAAACCTAAGAATTCTGATTCCAAAATATTTCATGAACATGCTTCGTTCGTAATCGTATTGGGCCGCCGATTCGTTGAAATGATTCTCGCCATCGAGTTCGATCCCAAGCTTTTCGGACGAGCAATAGAAGTCGAGGATGTAACCGGCAAAGCTGTGCTGCCGCCGAAACTTTCCGCCGTCGAGTTGTGAATTTTTTATCATCGACCTCAGGCGTGCTTCGGCGGGGGTCAGATTGCTGCGCAACGTCCTGCGAAACGTTCGCAGGGTGGGGAGATTGTTTAGGTTCATTGTCGTTAGCGTTTTCAGCCTCGCGGCTGATTTACCACCCCGTCAGCCGAAGCGACCGCCACCCCTCCTTCAGAAGGAGGGGAGCCTTTTTTTGTCCCACGAAGCGGCTTCCACCCTTCATCGGGCGTAACACAGATCGAGACTCAGGCCGTCACTCATTATCAGATCAGCCATCGCCGCGACGTAAAGTGCCTATCGATCGGCGTACGCACCCTAACGCCGCTGGCACTTTCGACAAAAATACGTCGACCGTCCGCCCTGAACGATCCGCACGATCAGCGATTCGCAGTTGATACATGGTGCATTCTCGCGATCATAAACGCGCCACTCCCACCCACTGTCCCGTCCGTAGATGCTGCCGCCGATGTCGTGCGCGACGACAGGCATCGTCGTACCCAGCGCTACCGCGTCCGAAAGAACCAGACGAATGTTATCGAGCAGGACGACCGTTTTCGGTTTTGAAAGTTTGTTAGCCTGGGTGCGTGGGCTAAGCCCGGAAATAAACATCGCTTCCGATGCGTAAATATTTCCGAGGCCGCAGACCTTTGTTTGATCAAGCAAGAATTCCTTGAGACTTCGTTTTGAAGTCCGCAGCGTGGCTCGAAGATATTCGTACGAAAATTCTTCGCTCAGGGGCTCGGGTGCAAGCTTCTTAATTTCTTTCGCTTCATGGAGCTCGCTCGTATCCACGATCTTCATCAACCCGAAATGGCGCTGGTCTTGAAAGACTAGACGCTCTCCGTCCTCAAACTGAAAGATCGCATGAGTAAATTTCGGATCTTCGGCATCCGGGTTCAGAAGCATGAACTTGCCGCTCATTCGAAGGTGAGTTATCAGAGTGCGGCCGTTGTTTAGATCGAAGAGAACGTGCTTACCTCGACGGTGCACGAAGTTTATCGAAGAGCCATCCAGGCGCTGAGAAAATTGCTCGGGGGCGACGTCGGGAGCAAGGCGTTGCCGGATCAATTCCGCCGACACGATTCTTCGGTTTTTAACGATCGAATCAAGCGATCGAGCGACTATCTCTACCTCAGGCAGTTCGGGCATAAATGATGGACCTTATGTTCCATTCTAAATGCCCGAAGTTCGAAGATACAACAGCCCTACTTTTCGCGTTGGCTTACAAGAAATACCGGGACTAGTTTTAGCCTACGTTCGTGAGTAATCGGGAAGGGAAGTCTTATCGCCGAGGACCGCACCTGGACCGACGTGGCAGTTGCGTCCGAGGTAACAACTTTTGCCGACGATCGCGCCGTCGATGTCGGCCGAAGTTCCGATTCGAGTGTGTGCCCAGATAACCGAATTGGATATCGAGGCCTTCTCGTCGACATGGACACCCGGCCCGAGAACAGAGTTCGTTATCCGGGCGTGCGGTTTTATGACGCAGCCTTCACCGATGATCGAAACACCATCAACCTCCGCAGTCGTTGCGATGTCACTCGCCGCATCCGGCGTCGGCGAAAACTGTTTTATTTTTCCGCTGAGAAAATCGAGATGGGCCGAAAGGTAGCTGGCAGGAGTTCCGACGTCGCGCCAGTACTCGCCCGACAGTACATGGCTGTAAAACGCGCGGTGGGCCGCGATCACCCGCGGAAAGATATCGTATTCGAACGAGCAGTTCTCGCCGGAGGGAATAAGATCCAGGATACTCGGCTCAAGAACGTAAAACCCCGCATTGATGTTCGTTGTCTTCAAACGCGCTATTACGTCAACCGAAGGCTTTTCGAGAAAGCGCAGCACCTCGCCGTTTTTTCCCGTCTCGACTAACCCAAACTTCGAAGGATCCTCAACCGGTGTGAGCAAGAGCGTCGCTTCGGCATTATTTGAGCGATGTGTCTGGATGATGTTAGATACATCGACGTCCGTGATGATGTCTCCGTTGAAGACGACCGTGGTTTCTCGCAGCGAGCCGGCGGCGAACTTGTAAGCCCCCGCCGTACCCATCGGGCTGGGTTCTGTCACGAAATGAAGGTTGACTCCGAGGTCCGACCCATCACCCAGGACATCTTCGATCTTGTCCGGCTGGTAGCTCAGCGACAGCGTGATGTCCGTAATGCCCGCCCGAGCCAGGATCTCGAGTTGGTACTGGAGTAATGGGCGATTAAGGATGGGCACGATCGGCTTGGGGGTGTAAACCGTTAAGGGACGCAATCTAGTGCCTTTGCCGCCAGCGAGGATAAGTGCCTGCATAAATGAAAGTGGTTCTACAAAAGAAGCTTAAGCCTAAGAAAAAGTAGCTCAAAAATCAAAGATTCAAAGAACAAAGCCCTTTGGCTGACTGTTTAACCTGGACAAATTTTGTTGACACTTTTTTCCGGCGTGTGGTAGTTTATTCACTGCAGGTATGACCAGTTACCACGCCTGAACGCTCCGACATGTTAGCAATAAAAGACAGCCCCGCTTTGTCTCCGCTGAGTTCCGAACTTTAAAGTCCACCATGGTTTTCGACAAAACAAAGGCGATGCGAAGTGCCGAACGGCATGTCGCACAGGGGAAGATTCAGTCTGCTATCGCGGAGTATAAGCATGTTGTCGCGAACGACCCGAAGGATTTCGGGACGCTCAACATGCTAGGCGATCTTTACACCAAGAATTCCGAAGTCAAAAACGCGGTCAAGTGCTACACCTCAGTCGCGGAGCATTACAGCAAGCAGGGATTCGCTCAAAAAGCCATCGCCGTTTACAACAAGATCTCAAAGATCCAGCCGGGCTCGATCGAGATCTCCGCGAAACTTGCCGACCTCTATCGATTCAAGGGCTCTATCAACGAAGCCCGAACCCACTTCAAGATTGTCGCCGAACACTACGAAAGCGAGGGTCAAAAAATTGAGGCACTTGAAGTCCGTAAGCAGATGGCGGCGCTCGATCCGACCGATACGGCGATCCATCTAACCCTCGCGGCCGCGTACCTTGAAGAAGATCAGCACGAGGAAGCAGCCGAAGCATTCACCGAAGCCGGTACTCGCCTCGCGAAAAAATCGAAGCACGCCGAGGCGGTCGAAGCTTTCGGAAAGGCGCTGGATATTAGACCGACCGATGAGGATGTTCTTGCTGCTTTTACCCAGTCCCACTTTGCAATCGGCACGGCTTCGGACGCAGCGCGGCGGCTCGAAGAAATTCGTTCGTCGGAACCGCATAACAGCGAGGTCCTGTGTCTCTTGATCGATTGTTATCTCGAATCGGGCAACACCGCGGACGCTGAGAAGGCAGTCGTGAGCCTGGTCGAGAAAGAGCCGGCCAATTATCCAAAGCTGGTTGAGCTGTCACGAATATACTTGAAGAACAGCGATGCGGAGTCCGCGGGCCGCATCATGGCGATGTCGTCCGAACATCTGCTGCTTGCCGGAGAGGCGGACGAGTTCCAATCTCTAATAACGGAAATCCTGAGCATCGATCCGGAGCAGCTCGAGGGCTTGCGGCTGCGAGCGCGGCTTGCAGCGTGGCAGCGGGACGAAGCCGGTATGCAGGAGTCGCTCGCACGGCTCGCCACGGTGGCTCGAGTGCAAGAGTCGGTCGACGACGAGCGGTTCGCACTTTCCCAGCTCGTGATGATCGCACCGCACGAGACGGATTACGCCGACCGCTTGAAAGAGATCAATGAGCAGTTCGGCTACGACAATACGTACGCCGAAAGTAATTTGTTCGATGAGCAGTTTTTAAAATCTCCTGCAGGAGCTGCGCCCGATCTCGAAACGTTTGCACCAAACCCGGTCGACGTCGATGGCGATGGAATCGTGGATGCGGACGACACGCAGTTCGGCGACTTCGCGATCGTCGGCGACACACCTCTTCCCGCGGAACCGGCAGAACCCGCAGAAGCTGATAGTGACTTCGAGAACGATGACGGGCGGTTGCTGCGTGAGAGCGACAGCATCAGATTTTACATCGACAGCGGCTATCTGGAACTGGCGGAGAAGGCCATAGGCGAGATACGTTCGGAGTTCGGTGGGCGCCCTGAGATCGAAGAACTTGTGAAGTATCTTGAACTTCACATATCCGCAGACGGAGTCGAGGTCGAGGGAATAGACGCGTCCCCGGCTTTGACACCGGACGTGCACGTGCCGCCTGCTTCAATTGAAACGGTCTCTACGAATGGAAATCACGCTCCGCAGAGTTCCGGATTCGGGATCGACGATCTTCGAAACGAGTTGGGAATCGACGATGCAGACAACGCCGCGGATGCGGACTACGACACGCATTACCACACTGCCGTCGCCTACCAGGAGATGGGCCTGCTCGATGAGGCTATCAAGGAATATCAGGAAGCCGTGGGACTTGTGCAGCCCAACGATCAGATGCGTCGCTTCTTTCATTGTGCAAATCTTCTCGGCCACTGCTTCATGCAGAAGTCGATGGCGAAACACGCACTGACCTGGTATCAGCGGGCGCTCGAGTCACCGGGCCTCGGCGACGAGGAGAAGCAGGGAATCTGGTATGAGCTCGCTCTCGCTTACGAAGCAGCGGGCGACCTCGATAACGCCGGCCGATTTTTTGAACAGGTCTATGCCGAAAATATCGATTTCCGCGATGTCAGCCAAAGGGTCAAGAATATAGCCGTCGAACATTAATCGAATTGCCGAAAAATAGAAAGACGTTATAATTTGACGGTATGGTTGAGAAACTCACCGTCATTTTCTTCATAGTTCTCTGCCTGTTGCTCGGGTTCTACCTCATCCTTTCGCCCTGGGACACATTGTTCGGGAATTGGGGCGAGAATTATTTGCTTGTCTTCGTTTCCGATCGAGCTGGTTTTCCGATACTTCAAAAGACCGTCGCTTCGAACTGGTTTCGCGGGGCAGTGACCGGCCTCGGAGTCCTCAACATCGTGATCGCGTTCTGGGAAGCGGCCCACTTTAACCAAAGTGTAGCGATGCTGCGCGGCGAGAAGGCCGGAGAGAAGTGACTCTGCAGGGCAAGCCGCCATACCGCTGCCTGATCACAAAAGGCGAACTTAATTCTTTAAATTTTCATTCTGAGTCTGCGAAGCTTGTCGAGCGTTTGCGCGAGGCCGTCGACGACGGCGTCAACCTGATCCAGGTACGCGAGAAAAACCTTCCTGCAAGGCTTCTGAGCGATCTGGTCACCTCGGCCCTTCAAGCAGTGTTGCATTCCGCCGCAACGATAGTAGTGAATGATCGCGTCGACGTGGCGCTTACGGCGGGCAGTGCGGGAGTGCATCTTGCGCAGCATTCGATGCCGGCGGAGATCGTCCGTTCGACTTTCGGCCCCGGCCTTACGATCGGAGTTTCCACGCACTCTCTTGCAGAAGCGGCGTCCGCCTATGCGGCAGGTGCTGATTACATTGTTTTCGGCCCCGTCTTCGCTACACCTGGCAAAGGTCCCGCGGTCGGGGTTGAATCTCTCGCCGCTGTTTGCCGAGCGGTAGCTCCGATGCCAGTCATTGCGCTCGGCGGCATAGACGTGAATAATTTTCATCTCCTCCAAGCTGCGGAGATTGCCGGCGTCGCGGCGATTCGCTCTCTCCACGATCGCAAGAGCCGCATGGTGATCTGCGATGGCATCATCAGGTAGGTCGCTGGAAATAAGCTAATATCGTGCTATGACGAAGACGCCTGTTTGTTTGACCATTGCCGGTCTCGATCCGTCCGGCGGAGCCGGGATCATCGCCGACA
>JBDTMK010000200.1:0-6281 GCA_039934315.1 Pyrinomonadaceae bacterium
CCGTTGATGAATTCGCAAAGACGGTCGAGATAAAATTTCGCATGCTCGGTCTGTGCAGCGATGGTCGTGCCGGTAAACTCCTTCGAAGCATCCGATGCGGACACGTCTTTGAGAGTACTGAAGAATCCGACGCCGCGATCTAGAAACGCGCTCGGCACGCCTTCGGGCGAGCCTTCGAAACTTTCGCGAAGCAGATATGCTACCGCGCTTACGAAATGCTGTATCGGGATCTGATCTTTGCCGTTCGTCATCTGTGCTAACCTTTAAATCGTGTCAGACGCTGTCGCCCAATTCATCGAGGACCTCACTCGAAGCCTTTCCGCTAACGAGTTCATAAAACTAACTTTAAGCAATTATAAGGGTGCCGAACCGCATCTGCAAAAAGTTTCCGTCAGAACTGTCGAGACCAAAAAAGGCGAGCGGCTCTTTTTCCAATATCGCCACGACACCCGTGACATCACGAAGAACTATGACGCCGCCGAAGTCGTCGCGCAAACCCGAGAGCTAATTGAATCGGGCTTTCGCAGCGGCCATTTATTTACAGCTTCGAGCGACCTTCAGCTCACCGTCGGGAAAAAAAGCTCTCGACTGGTTTCAGGGAAGCCGTCCTTAAAGAAGCCCGAGGCTGCCAGCCACGATCGGCAGAAGAAATCACTCATCCATCCAAATGCTTTCTATTTAAAAGCGCTCGGTATCGCGACCGACGAAGGTCAGATCCGGGCGCGTCAGCAGGGCAAGTGGCGCCAAATAAACAAATACGTCGAGATCCTCGCCGCACTATTTGATAAGTCCGCTCTGAAAACAAAGCGGGAGCTGCGAATCGTCGACATGGGTTCTGGTAAGGGCTATCTGACATTCGCGGCTTACGACTATTTCGCAAACGCTCGTGACCTCAGTGTCGAAATGACCGGCGTCGAGGTGAGGCAGGAACTGGTCGATTTGTGTAACCAGATCGCCGAGTCTGCAGATTTCGAAGGCCTGAAATTCGTAAACGGCTCGATAGCGGACGCCCCGGTTTCGGAGGCAGATATCCTCGTCGCCCTACACGCCTGCGATACCGCGACCGATGACGCGTTGTACAAAGGCATCGTGGCCGACGCACAGATAATCGTCGCCGCTCCGTGCTGTCATAAAGAACTGCGTCCGCAGATCAAACCGCCTGACGCGCTCAAGGACATTCTTAAACATGGAACGATGCTCGAACGCGAGGCGGAGACGATTACCGACGGCTTGCGTTCGATGCTTCTGGAACGGAGCGGCTATTCAACGAAAGTATTCGAATTTGTCCCGACCGAGCACACTCCGAAAAACAACATGATCGTTGCGACTCGTAACCGGTCAGATCCCAGCGAAATCCAGCGTTTGCAAGAACAGATCGACGCCGTTAAAAGCCTTTACGGTATTCGGGAGCAGAGACTGGAAAACCTTCTTGCTTGACCTTTCATCCAAGTGGGGCTTATTATTTTTGTTTGCTTTTATAGGAATTTTTAGTAGAGAAGAGCCATGAAACAGGAAATACATCCGAACTATCAGGAAATCAACGTAACTTGTGCATGCGGTCACTCTTTCAAGACCCGTTCGACGATGGGCGAAGAGCTGCACATTGAAATCTGTTCCGATTGCCACCCGTTCTTTACCGGTAAGCAGAAACTGGTCGATACCGCGGGACGCGTCGATCGCTTTAACAAGCGCTACGCTCGTGGAGCCGTAAAGGCAGAAGAAGCAGAGGCCGGATCGTAACTTAGTCAGTGAGATCATTCGCCGACCAATATTAGCTCAGCAAAATTTGACGCCGACGCTTTTGGCGCCGTTCGATAGAGGTGTACCCGATACACCCGCGATCGGTGAAAAAGAGTCGGCGTTAGTTCTTTGATCAAAACGTGGACTGGATTTTTAACATTGATTGGCACTCGATGTTCGTGCCGAATGAATCGATCTTCGAGGTAATAATTCGCGGAACGATTATGTTCCTCGGCATGTACACTCTGCTGCGAGTATTTCGCCGGCAGTCGGGCGCTATCGGAATTGCAGATCTGCTGGTTATAGTCGTGATCGCGGACGCTGCGCAGAACGGAATGGCCGGGGATTCGAGATCGATCACCGAGGCTTTGTTACTCATCGCGACGATCGTTCTTTGGGATTGGCTTTTCGACTGGCTCGGATTCAAATCACAGTTATTGGGTAGGATCCTTCAACCTAGAGAGCTTCTTTTGATCGAAAACGGCAAGATGATCAAGAAGAATCTTGATCAAGAGTTTATTACGGAAGAGGAACTTCTCGCGCAGCTTCGAGAACAGGGAGTAGACGAGATCGGCACTGTAAAAAAATGTTTCCTCGAGAGCAACGGCCATTTCAGTGTTTTGACTGAGTCGTCCAGCTCTCGCAAAAAAGGTGGCAACGGCGGAGGTGCCCTAAGCAGTCAATAGATCTGATGAAAAAGAAACGAGCACGAAAACTTAAATTTCTTCATACAGTATTCGCCATGGAGCGCGACTTGATCGTTGGGGGCCAGGCCGTGATGGAAGGCGTCATGATGCGGACGCCTTCCGCTTATGCGATCGCGTGCCGCAAATCCGACGGTTCGATCGTGACGACGGCGGAATCGCTTCCGAAATGGAGCGATACGTATAATTGGCTGGCATGGCCGGTCCTCCGCGGCGGTGCGACTCTTGTCCAGTCGATGGGGCTCGGCATTAAAGCCTTGAACTTTTCGGCGCGCGTTTACGAGGACGATCTAAACGCGAAGGAAGAGCTGGCGAAGGAAAAGGTCGTCGAGACCGAAACGGTTTTCGTCGAAGGAACATCCGATGAAAACTTTACTAAGGCTCCGGTGAAGATCGTCATGCCGGAGAAATCGAAAGCGAATAAAACAGGTCAATCGGTAAGTGCTGTTGGATCGATCATTTTCGCGCTCGGCTTCAACGTCCTGCTTTTCATCGTCGCTCCGCTGCTTCTCACGAACATCGGCTTCATTGCCCTGGGTTGGGCCGATGGACCGTTGATCGCCGGGGATGCGAACTGGTGGCAGACCATCAAGGCTTATGTATGGGAAATTAAACCTCATTCATGGATCGCATTTAACTTGATCGACGGGCTCGTCCGAATGTTGTTCTTCGTGGTGATGATCTTCACGATGTCGTACCTGAAGGACATCCGTCGGGTGTTTGAATATCACGGAGCCGAGCATAAGACGGTCTTCACGTGGGAAAAAGGCCTCGACTTGAATGTTGCGAATGCGACAACTCAGCGACGGCAGCACCCGCGTTGCGGGACCTCTTTCCTGATGGTCGTAATGCTTGTCGCGATCGTGCTGTTCTCGGTTATTAAGTTCGACGCAATGTGGATGAATCTTCTTGTTCGAATCGCATTGATGCCTCTCGTCGCCGGTTTGTCTTACGAGGTTATCCGGTACGCGGCCAAGAAAGAGTCGGGTGCGATATTCAAGTTCATGACGATGCCGGGCCTCTGGCTGCAGAACATTACGACGCAAGAGCCCGACGGCGAACAGCTGGAAGTTGCGATCAGGGCCCTGGATGAGTCATTGAAATTGGAACCAGCGGAAGTTGTCGGTGGCCGGTTGGCAGTTGTGAGCTAGGCAGCTGATTGTTGAATGCCGTCATTGAATAGAGATTCTTACTGACAACTGACCACCGACGACTGACAACTGATTATGTTTGAGAAACTGGCACAAATTGAAAAAAGCTATGAAGAGCTGACAGAGCAGATCTCGCAACCGGAGTTCATGTCGGACATGTCCGTCTACGCCAAGCTGATGAAGCAGCATCGCAGCCTCGGCGAGGTCGTCGAAAAATATCGCGAAGTCAGGCGTATGCAGGAAGAGCTGGCCGGTGCAAAGGAAATGGCCGAGACGGCCGACGATGCCGATATGCGCGAGCTTGCTCTCGCAGAAGCGTCGGACCTCGAAGGCAAAATGCCTGCGGCCGAAGAAGAACTGAAGGTTCTATTGCTGCCCCGAGATCCGAATGATGAAAAGAACGTCATTCTCGAGATCCGTGCCGGAACCGGCGGAGACGAAGCGACACTCTTTGCGGCCGAAGTTCTCCGAATGTACGCGCGATACGCGGAACGTCAGGGCTGGAAGATGGAGATCCTTGACGTTGCGGATACGGGTGTCGGCGGAATCAAGGAAGCGTTCGCGATGATCGAAGGCGAACGCGTTTTCTCGAAAATGCGTTATGAGTCGGGAGTACATCGCGTTCAGCGTGTTCCGCAGACCGAAACCGCGGGGCGCATTCACACATCGGCCATCACCGTAGCGATCTTGCCCGAGGCCGAAGAGGTAGACGTGCAGATCAATCAGAACGATCTTCGAATCGACACCTTCTGTTCGTCGGGCCCGGGAGGCCAGTCGGTTAATACGACTTACTCCGCTGTTCGAATTACACATCTTCCTACCAACGTCGTAGTCTCCATGCAGGACGAGAAGTCGCAGATCAAGAACCGTGAAAAGGCGATGCGCGTTCTGCGAGCTCGACTCCAGGAACTGGAAGAGCAAAAGCAGCACGACGCGCAAGCGAGCGAGCGTAAGTCGATGGTCGGAAGCGGCGATCGCTCGGAAAAGATCCGAACCTACAACTTTAAGGAAAATCGTGTCACCGATCATCGCATCGGTTTGACGGTTCACCAGCTTGAACTTGTGATGGAGGGGCAGCTGGATGAATTCGTCGACGCTCTCCAGACGCATTATCAAACCGAAAAGTTGAAAGCAGAAGCAGTCGCTGTTTAAGTTTCTAGTTTCTAGTTCCTGGTTTCTTGTTTCGGAGATTCGAGCTACGATGGCCGGAAAACTGGAAACGAGAGACTAGAAATCGGAAACACGGATTTATGCCGGTAACGAAACTTTACCTGATCAGGCACGGACAATCGGACGGAAACGCGGAAGGCCGTTTCGGTGGGCACGGGCCGACGCCTCTATCGAAACTGGGCATGCGGCAGGCTGAAGCGGCCGCGACGCTGCTCGCGAAAGAAGGCGTTAGCTCCATTTACTCGAGCGACCTTCACCGTGCCATTCAGACCGCCGAACCACTTTCTAAACTCACGGGAATACCTATCATTGCAACTTCGGCATTTCGGGAAAGGAACGTCGGCGTTCTCGAGGGACTTACGTTCGACGAATCCAAGGAGACGTTTCCGAAAGACTATTACGCTCTCGTGAGCCGGAACGTCCATCACGTTATCACCGAAGGCGAAAGCTACCGCCACCTACTTCGTCGAAGCACGACTGAGCTTTGGGAAATTCTTCGTACGCATATCGGCGGACGTGTCGCGATATTTTCGCACACCGGGGCGATATGCTTTCTCACACTACATCTCATGGGAGCGATCCGACGCGACACTAAGCAGACGCCATGGATCGTGACGTCGAACTGCGGTATCAATCGTTTTGAGATCCGCGGACGCAACAACATACGTATTCTCGCCCTCAACGATACGAGACATCTTTCCGACGCAACCGGTAACGATGCCTTTGCAACTCGTTAACGCGCACGTTCACTTTTTCCGACCAAATTCATAATTTTGGAATGTCCGTGCCGGTCTTGGGCAATAAAACCTAGTAAACCTTTTAGTTCGATGATATAGTTCGGGAAAAGAGGCGGCATGGAGATTGCTTCTTTACAATTGTTTCGACGAAAAACAAATCTCGCAGTTTCCGTTGATCCGCTCTACTGGCATTTAGAATTGCAACAATTCGGTAAGAACTTCTTGGTTGCGAGTTTCGCAGCCAAATCTTAGGAGGAGATTAGATGAAAAAGCATCTCAGTTCTGCTTTCATGTTGCTGACTCTCGCTTGCTGCTTTACGCTATCAGCGTTTGGGCAGGAAACGACAGGAAGCATTGAAATCACAACTCGTGACCCGAACAGCGCCATCGTGCCGAACGTCGCGGTCACTATCACAAGCTCAACAACGGGCACAAGCTCAACGTCTGGTTTCAGGCGCACCGTCACGACAGATCAAGACGGGTTTGCTCGCGTTATCCAGATCCCGCCTGGAAGCTACAATATAACCGCAGCGGCCACAGCTGGATTTGCGGAAAAAATATTGCCGGGTGTCCAGGTCGCACTCGGTAGGGCCACTCCGGTCATCCTGGATCTCGGAATTACGACGGCAACAAATGTCGAGGTTTCCGCCGAAGTCCTTCCTGTTGACGTAACCGATTCGAAGATTCAGACCAACATCTCTGCCCAACTGGCGGAGCTTTTACCGAAAGGTACAAATTTTTCCAGTCTTTTGAAGCTTTCGCCAGCGACGCGCGTCGAG
>JBDTMK010000201.1:0-6248 GCA_039934315.1 Pyrinomonadaceae bacterium
CATTCATTTCAGCCTCGCTTTATGTCCGTAACAGCACCGAGTGGAAGGGAGCCTGGCATGGAGAGGTCCCGATCGTCAATCCCACCGCGCCGCCGCCTGCAAAGACCGGCGACAAAGATGCCGAGCCGAAAGCGACTATCCGCAGCATGGCGGATAGCGAGACCCGCGAGCTTGCAGCTATTGAAAAATCGGTCTGGGAAGGATGGATGAACCGCGACGCTAAAAAACTCGACAGCCTTACCGCTCGCGAGCTTGCTTTCGTTAATATCTTCGGCGGCTATTTCACCAACAGGGCTGATACGCTGAAGAATTGGACCGAGAACCCCTGCGAGATCAAGAGCGTCGATGTTACCGAAGCATCGAGTGTCTCGGTCGCGGTCGATACGTCGATTCTCATCCACAAGGGCACCGCCAACGGTACCTGCTTCGGCCAACAGGTCGGTCCGGTCCTAGGCACGTCGATCTACGTAAAGGATGGGTCCGCATGGAAGCTGGCGTTTACCATGAACATGCCGGCAAGCTAACAACATTCGCAGTCCGGAAGGCGGGCTTGCCCCCGCTCTTCTAAGGTCAGCGGGGCGAGCCGCCGGTTTATACACCTTCGCGCGTCGTTCGCTACGCTTCGCTGATAAGATAAGGGGTGTACACTTGATGAATTTGAGGTCCCACGAAGCTCGCAACTGCCTTCCTGACGATCTTAAAAAAGGAGAACGAAAATGGTTTCTTTGATTATTTGGTTAATTCTTGGATTTTTGGCGGGTTATCTGGCCAAAATTATTTTACCCGGGCGCGACGGCGGCGGCGTGATCCTGACGACAATAATCGGAATCCTCGGAGCCGTTGTCGGCGGATTCATCGGAAGGTATTTCCTCGGATATCCGATGATAAGTTCGTTTGATAATATCGGCAAAAACTTACCGAGTTTTATATCTTCTATCATCGGCGCGATCGTCGTTTTGTTGATTTTTCGCCTCGCTAACGGCCGAAGATTATAGAGACAGACTCGAGCATTTTATTTAGAGACGAAAAGGGCCCCGGCGATTGCCGTGGCCCTCATTCGCATGAAAATCCGAAATCCGAAATCGAAGGCGCCTCACTTCATGACATGCCTGTAAGTCTCTCGGGTTTCTGGTTCGTATGGGGCATTCTGGATGTACAGCTCGGAGGAATCCTGCTCTAGCAGCGACTTAATTTTTTTTGAACGCGGATTAGGCGGATTTGGGCGGATCTGAAGAATTCCTCTAAAAAAATCCGTTAAATCCGCCTAATCCGCGTTCAAAAAGAGCGTCGGAAAAACTCGACCGGCCTTGTCCAAAAATCAAAAATCAACGCCGCCTCACTACGGAGATTGTCACCTCAGCCGGGAACTGTTTCGAATGGTGGACCTGATTATGAGCAACAACTCCCTTCGTCTCGTCATAATTCCGTCCGCCGGTGTTCAGGTTGCGATCGAAGCGCGGAAAGTTTGAACTCGAGACCTCGATCCTCAGCCGCTGCCCGGGGGCAAAATAATTGCTCGTATTCATCGGTTGGAATGCAACCTTATAAGTCTTGCCGGATTCTATCCAGACCAATGGTTTGTCATATCCGTCGCGGTAGCGCATCCGCTGGATCGTCTCGTCGAGGTTCCATGCCTTGCCGTTCTCATCCACGACGACGAGCTTAACCGTGAAGTCGGTATCACGAACATCCGACGATACGTACAACGTGACATCGATCGGCCCCGATAGCTCGACGCCTTCTTTGAACGGCTCAGATGTATAGACCATGATGTCGTCTCGCTGTTCCATCTTCGTCTGATCGAACGACCCGCCCTGAACTGCGTTGCCGGTGCAGCAAACATTGCCGCCGTACGACGGAACGGGATTCATCGGATCGTAAGTAAAGCTGTCGGGCGTATCCTTCGCGGGCGGTGCCGTAGATAAAACTCCGTCGCCTTTCATCGAATTAGCGCGACCGCCGCTCGAGAGATAAAACTTCATCGGCTCGGCGCCGCGTGGCGGCCATTGATCGGACTCATTCCATTTGTTTGAGCCCATCGTGTAGTAACGAACCTTGGGCCACTTAGTAATGTCGTTACCCTCGCTGTGGCCTTTGAGGAAATAGTCAAACCAGCCGTAGGTGAGCTCGCTGTAGTTCAGCCGGGCATCGCCCATGCTGCGTTCGCCGACAACGGTATTTTCGGTAGCACGCGTATAGCTGCAATGCAGAGTCGGCGCGATCACCGCGTACTGCTTGTCCGCGATCTCCGGCCGAGCGGTTTTCCGCACGTGATTATAGAGAGCGAGGTTCGGCCCGACCGAAACGTCATACCACGACATGAACCAAAAGCCCGGGATGTTGATCCGCATGTTGTCGTGAAAGAGGCCGCCCTTGTACCACGCCGGATCGTTGGGAGCGCGTTTGATCATCGCACCGCCCGTTGCAACCGGCATCTCGTCGGCAAAAATTCCGCGAGGTCCATCGACTGCTTTGAAGATATCTATCTCGGGCAGATGACGAAGAGCCGTAGACCAATCGACCGGCGGAGACTGCTGAGAAAGGTCAAACGATTTCGAGAACCGGATCAGATCCTCCTGCGAAGTATTCGCCGGCGGCATCGGCCTAACCTGATTCTGCTCACCATACAGCCATGCGATAAATAGCATCTGCACCGCACCACCGCGATACCAGTTACCCTGCTCGAAATACGGCCCGACGCGTCCGACGCCCGCGCCAAAGCCCTGTGCGATCATCGCCGTATACCCCGGCGCGTTCTGGGCGGCGACGGCCATCTGCCATTCGGCCGTCGATGAGCATCCGATCGTGCCGAGCTTGCCGTTCGACCATTTTTGCGTCGTCAGATATTTGATCGCGTCTTCGCCGTCCGTGATCGGCGGCCCGAGAATGTCGTAGTTACCCTCGCTAAAAAAATGGCCGCGCTCGTTCATGATCACATACGCATAGCCCCGCTTGATCCCTTCGAGCACAGTCGTCATATCGCGCGGAGCACCGAGCCGCGTGTCCCACCAATTAAAGTTGTAAGGCGTCCGCGAAAATATGATCGGCCACGGACCATCGCCCTTCGGCCGATAAATATCCGCCTGCATCCGCATCCCATCGCGCATCGGCACCATCACCTTCCGCTCGACGACCGCCTGAGACTGCAGCTCAGCCTCAATCGCATTTCTTCGCAGGCGTTCTTCTGCGTCAGCCTGTGGTGTTCCGCGATTCTGGCTGAAGGAAATGGATGTTATGAGAAGGAGGAACGCTATGAGGAGTATTTTGGACGCCGGTTTATTTAGTTTGGACATGGGCGGAATTTTAGACTGCGGCTGGTTGGAAAACAAGAGCTGCGCCATTCGCGGTCAACGCGACGGACCCACAGGTCAGAACCGCGAGCGGTAGCGACCGGGTCACCCGCGCACCGCATCAAGGTGTCACAAAAATCCGCGAGCGTTTCGGTAAGTATGAAATGAAGAACCCCGGTCTCTTATCCGGAGACCGGGGCGTTTGCCTACGACGCGTTCTGGAAGATCTATTCGGAGCGCAAGTGACGATGTGAGACGGTCGCTAGAAAATTATCCAGCTCGCGCAAATCAGACCTGCGCTTGCTAACGAAGTTGTGTGTCGCGTTGATCGCGTCGGTCACCACCAGACGCGGTAGCGAGCGTGTCAGTGCCGAACTCTCGTTCAAAGTTATGATTCGCGTGATGACTTCGTGTTCGACGATCTCGACGCCGCACTGCTCGCGGCGCGAGTGTCTTTCGTCGCTCGTAATTTGGTCAGCATAAGATCCACGCTTTCTCATTTCGCTCCTCCCGGCTGCTATTAATATCGAGGCAGCCGCCCGAAGCATTGCAAGCCCGATGCCATTCAACTAATTATTGCGATCGAAAGCATTTTCCTTCTGGCAATTCCGATGCACCTGCAGCGAAGACACCATTTTGATCGAACATGACGCAATCGGTGCACTAAAATGACGTGTTTCTACGGTAGAGCAAGGAAGCTTTGACCGAATGTCGAAACCCAGGTAAATGGTGCTTTCAGCCCGGTCCCTAATCCCGGGATCTGCGCAGAGTTAACCGAAAGGGTTCAGCCGATAGTTCGAGGGAACTGCTCAACCCGGCTTCGCCGCCCGATGAGCGGTGAGCCTGTGGCTCACCGTCGCATCCCCAAATGATTCGAGGCTCCGCCTCCACGTGGAGGCCGAGTCTCAGGCTTTGCCTTACGAAGATATTTAGGAATATGAGGAGTTGAACGGAGGCTTAGGGTGAAACGTTATTAAGGCGTAGTCTCACCGTCTGGTCCTTGCGCTCCCGTACGATCTTCAGGGTGATATCACTCTCTTTCTTGTCGTCGATCGAGCGCATTAGGCCGAGCGCTCCACGGACAGGTTCATCGTCGATCGCGACGATCACGTCTCCGGCCTTGAGTCCCGCTTTGGCGCCTGCCGAATCGCGCCGAACGTTGTTGATAAGTACTCCGCCCTCGACGCCAAAATATTGGGCAAGCTGCAATGTCAGTAGCGTAGTGCCAACGCCGATCTGAGGAATCGATGTACCTCTTAATCGGCTCGCCACCAATATCGTTTTCGGTCCCACCTCCTCAGAATACAGGCCTTCCTGCAGGAGAATAAGTTTCAGCGCCTCCGCGGTGGTGACATTCCTTAGCTCGATCCTTACATTGCGGGCTTCGAGTCTCGACTCAGGATCGAACAAGACGTTGAGATCCATTTCCCTCGCCAGCTCTTTAATGATGAACTGCAGGTCGGCACCGCCAGGAAATGGTATGTCCCGCGCCTTTTCGAGTCCTGTTCCGCCGGTCGTCTTTGCGGTCTTGTCCGCATCCTCCTTCTTAGCATCCGGAGTTTGACCGGTCACGAGAACAAAAGACGAAACAACAATGATGATAGAAGCGAGTGATCTAATTAGCATAGGAACCTCCAATTGGACGGAGTTTACACAGATTGTTTTGCGACAAGACCACAACATCTCGGTGTTGACGAACAGTAAATCGAAAGCAATTCGGCTGTCAACATCAGGGTTGATTTTGGATTTGAGGTCTCCGCGTTGAGCGTATCGCCCTTGCTCGCCGCGCGGGTTTGCGCGCGTGATGTCCGCGCCCAATTGTGACCTTCGCGGGTTTTTCAAACAAGCTCGGGACGTCTGAGGTGCCAGTCAGTTTTGCTCTGATAAGCTCGAGCCAAAGCGACGACCCGTGCGTCCGAATGCGGCGGGCCGCCGATCAACATGCCGATAGGCAAACCAGAACGTGAGAATCCGCACGGGATCGAGATCGCGGGCAGACCGCCGATGCTGAATGAGAACGTGCAGGCGTTCAGAGCAAACGGATCCGTCGCGTCCTCGATCCTAAGCGGTAATCCGGGCAAGGTCGGAACGACAACCAGGTCGACGTCGGTAAAGGCGCTGGAGATGTTATCCCGGTGAGCTGCGAGTTCGCGTCTGAGTTTGTCGTATCTCTCGGGCGTTATCTGCTTTGTCTTGGTATCGGATCCGGATGGTTTCGATCGGTAAATGCCAGAATCCTCGACAACGCGATCCGTCTCAAACGCAAAATTTTCCGCGTCGATGATCTCTCCCAGATGTTCGGGGACGGGAAGCTCGGCATCGGTGACATTGGCCACACACGAACGTATGACCTCAACCGCGGCCATGAATGCTTGATCGACTTCCGGCTCAACTGTCGCATCGCAAGTAGGTTTTTCGCCGCGCAGGATGCCGACCCGCAGATTCGATACATCGGCCGTGCTCGCCTCTGCAAAGTTGTTCGCCATCGGATGCGGCGTCATCGCCGCAAGCATGAGCGCGTCGTCCTCCGCGGTCCGGCACATCGGTCCGACATGATCGAACGAACGCGAAACATAAACTAAGCCCGTCGTACTGACAACATCGTACGTCGGCTTGAAACCGGAAATGCCGCAGCACGCCGCCGGGATCCTGACCGACCCGCCCGTGTCCGTGCCAACCGACCCAAGACAAAATCCCGCCGCCACGGCGGCACCATTGCCGCCCGACGAACCGCCGGCGATGTAGTCTATGTTCCACGGATTCCGCACCGCTCCGAAATGACTTATAGCCGACGTCGTGCCCTGGGCAAATTCATGCATGTTCAACTTACCGATGATTATCGCGCCCGCCGCTTTAAGTCTGCTCACGACCTCCGCATCCACGTCCGGCACACGGTCCGCAAACACCGAGCTCGCCGCTGTCGTTCTGATGCCCGCCGTGTCGATGTTGTCCTTTACG
>JBDTMK010000202.1:0-6218 GCA_039934315.1 Pyrinomonadaceae bacterium
GTATTTCCCGCTGGTTCTTTTCGTCGTCAACGACGAGTATCGATTTTCTTGCCATTTTTTTAGGGTGATGAGTGATAGGTGATAAGTGATGGGCGATAGGTGATAAGAAGGACTCTTTCTCGTCACCCATCACTCATCACCTATAACCTATCACTCATCACCTATCGCTCATCACTCTTGGGTAATCTTACCGTAAATTTAGTGCCGTCGCCTTCCTTTGATTCGACGTCGATCGAGCCACTATGGACGTCGACGATCTTCTGGACGATCGCGAGCCCCAATCCTGTTCCGGTTTCTTTCGTCGAGAAATAAGGTTCGAAGATCTTCGAAAGGTTTTCCTCCGATATACCGCTGCCCGTATCGGAAATTTCGAAGCTGACGAATTCGCCGTCGGGCGAAATTTTCACGCTGAGATTTCCGCCTTCGTTCCCCATCGCTTGCACCGCATTAATAAAAAGATTGTTGAAGACCGAACGCAGAAACTCGGGATCGGCCAGTATCTTCGGAACATTTTCGTATTCGACAACCGCGATGCGAATATCGTTTTCACTCGCCTGAGCTTCGACCAGGCGAAGGGAATCTTCAACCACCTGACGGGCATCGACCGATCTAAGATTTAAATTTGCGGGCCGCGAATAATTCAAGAAATCCGAGATCTGCTCGTTGATCCGGGCGACTTCGGATTTGATCTGCGAGATCAACTTAGTAAAGGTCCCGATCTTTTCGGGATTCTCGGGTGCGAATTTCGATCGCAGGTGATCGAGCGTGAGATTGATGTAGTTGAGCGGGTTCCTTATCTCATGTGCGATCGCTGAACCGAGGCGGCCGATGACCGCGCTCTTTTCCGCCTGTCGCAGCTGTTCCTCAAGCTCCTTGGCCTTCTCGAGCTCGGCGGTCATCTCGTTGAACCGCTGTGCGAGCTGGCCCATCTCGTCAGTTCGCCCGTTGTCGGGGACACGAACACCGAGGTTTCCTTCGGCTACCTCGCGGGCAGCGTTCGATAGGTTCGCGATCGGCCGTGTGAACCTCCAAACCAGCACAAAGGTCACGAGCGTTGAAAGCGAGAGGACGATCAGCGTGACAATCAAAGGGAACGCGGCTCGTCGAGCGGCTTCGCTCTCGTCATTCCGAAGCAAAACCATTACGTAGAAACGGCCTTCGCTTGTCTGGATCGGAATCGCGCGGGCTTCGTCGTCACCGCCTTCGAGGTTTGCATTGGGAAAGTGGGACAGATCGTCACCGAGGCGAGTCCCTTCCTTTAACGGAGGCAGGTCAGGCAACTCGGACAATTTCTTTCTCACCGTCTCACCGTTCGGTCCCGTCGTCGGGACGAAGTCGGGGTTGTTAAGACTGTCGGTTATCTCCCAGTTGTTGTCGATAATGATGACATCCTTGATCTCTGCCCTGGTAGCTTCGTCGAAGTAGGTCTGACCATCACGGTCCACGAGGTCCTGCATGTATTGGGGCGACGTGATCACGTTCGTGCCGAGCGTTATACCCGCAACGAGAGCTTTGGCCTGGATGTCACGAAGCTGGTTGCTCTGCCGCTGGGTGAGGAGGTTCAGATAGTATTGAACACCGAGCGTGGCGATCAGCAAGAACGCTAAAATAAGCAGCAATCGCCCGCGAAATGTCTTGAAAAAGTTCATTATGCCCAAGGATTAAACATCTGCTTAATATTTCTTGCCATGCGGTGTTCTGAATGTTATAGTCTGGCTTAGCTTTTTCGCAAACTCTTCGAACAATCAAGCCATACAGCCCGAAATCGTCGAAGAGGCTTTCCCGAAAACCAAAACAGTAAACCCAACCGGCTGAGGTAAACCATGATGTTAATGTGTCCCCAAAAGCGTCTCACATCGCTTTTCTCGACCCTCCTCCTTATCGCTCTTCTCCTCTCAATAAACCTTCACGCTCAATCAAAAAAATCAGCCTCATCAAACAAAACCGTTGCTAAGAAGTCCGCAACGCAAGCCAAGGATGCCCGCAAAGACAAGAATGCGAAGGCACAGTTGGCTAAGAAAAAAGGAAAGCCCGAGACCAAAAAGGAAAAGGCTCTGGCGAAGTCGCGCGACGCGAACAAGGACACGAAAAAGCTTACCGCGAAGGAGCTTCGCCGCGAACGCGAGCAGGAAGCACGGGATAATAAGAAGAACGGTAAAAACAAAGCAGAAGCCCGCCGCATCGCGGCCGAGCGCCGCGAGGCCGCTTTGGCGGAACAGCGTCGTCGCGAACAGGCAGCTCGTGAGGCGCGTGAAAGACGGCTGGCGTTCGAACGCGGACTTCGGACAACGACTGTAGAGAACATCGCGAAGGACGATCCGACGGGTGAGGACGTGAATGTTCGCCGCGCCGCGGTTAACGCGCTGGGTGGACACGCAGGTACGGTCGTCGTGATGGAAGCTCAGACCGGCAAGGTCCTTACTATCGTCAATCAGGACTGGGCGATACGTGACAGCTTCAAGCCCTGCTCAACGATCAAACTCGTAACGGGCGTCGGCGGTCTTAACGAGAACATAATCGACGGCGACGGTCATATCACTAACAGCTCGAATCGAATGGTCCTGGATTATGCGCTCGCAAAATCCAACAACCAATATTTCCAGAGCGTCGGCGTCAATATGGGCTCGAGCAAGATGATCCAGTATGCGAAGAGCCTTGGGCTCGGCGAAAAGACCGGCATCAACGCTGAAGGCGAGACCCCGGGCAAATTGCCGTACGGGAACAGCAACCGACGAATTTATTCTCATGGCGACGATTTCGAAGTGACGCCGCTTCAGCTTGCCGTGATGGTTTCGGCGCTCTCGAATGGCGGAAGGAAAGTTGTTCCGCAGATCGTACGCCCGCGGGTCGAACGGACAGCATTCACGCCGCACTCTGTCGGGAGTATAAATCTTCCGATGCGAAGCGTCGAAGGCGTCTTGCCGGGAATGATAGGAGCTGCAGAATTTGGGACAGCACACCGCGGCGTCGATGCGTCGATGGGCGTCGCCGGGAAAACCGGTTCGTGCATCACGAAGGGATCGTGGATCGGATTGTTCGCATCCGTCGCCCCTGTCGAGCAGCCGAAATACTCGGTTGTCGTTATAACACGGGGCCAAAGTGAGCGTGGAAAATATGCTGCGGCGATCGCTGGAAAGGTCTACCAGGCGCTCAACAGCCAGATTAAGCGCAATCGCGACCTGCTCTATGCCCGCCAGTTAAAGGTTAAGCCTCCGACGGGAAATGTTGGAGCTGAAGACGCCGATGAAGACGATGATTCGGATACGGCCGAAGCAGGTGGGGATGAATTGGCACCGATCATTGTCGGTCACCCTCGAACCACCGTTGCGGCGATACCGCAGTCGGGGCCTAAGAAGCTGGTGCAGAAGACCGTCCAGAGTAAACCCACGTTCTCGCCCGTAATCATTGAATTCGACAAGAGCGGAGCAGAGAAGGACGCGACGAGCGTAGAGAAAAAGACTCGTCCGCGGGTCGTAAAGAACAACTAAATTATCACGGCATTCCCGGTATTTCGTCCCAAAAGGCCGAAGCATTTTCCGTATGGTAAATGTTTCGGCTTTTCTCTTATTTCCGTTCGGCGTTTTGGCTTGACACAAAAGCGACGTCTGCGTGATTATTAGACTTCTCAAATGTTCGTATTCGCTGCGATTTGGATTAGAAATCGCTGTCGGATTCCGCCGGAAATATTTGCAACTTTTCTTTCGGGCGGTACATCTGATTTCACGCGAAACCTCGCGAACAGAAAGGGTATCGGCGGAGATAGAAATTTAGGATTTGCAGTAGCTGGAGGATAGGCAAAGGTAATGAAAACGATTTTTAGATTTTTAAGCACAGGAGTTTTATCGGCGGCGATCCTCGCCGTCGGAGCTGTAGCCGGTTTTGGACAGGACCCGGCGCCGGCGACGCCGAACGCAAGTTGTGCCGACATCGACGGACATAACGCGCTTTATACGAAATTTACGGGTGTGTACAAAGGTAAGACCCTGGCCGACATGGAAGCGGCACTCTCGACCGGAAAAGAATATCTGGAAAAGTACGGTACCTGTACCGAAGCTTTTAAGGATCAGATCGAGTTTGTGAAGCCGCATGTGGCCCGACTCGACAAAGACGTTCCGGTTGAGCGGGAGCGTGTCGCGCTTCTTCCGTCCTTTGACAAGTTCGACAAGGGGCTGGCCGCTGGCAACGCCGACGACGTACTTTCAGCCGGGAAGCAGATCCTGAACGTTCGGAAGGACGATATGAACTTCGCACTCGCGATGGCCCTGATCGCTGCCGAAAAGTCAGTTGCGGCGAACCAGTTCAAGTATTCAGACGATGCGATCACTTATTCCAAGCTGGTTTCGTCCAAGGTAAAAGGCGGCTGGCAGTTTACGAGGAAATATCTCGACGGTCCTAAGAAGGGCAGCCCGTACATTGGTATCGGAAACTACAATCGCGATAACAGGGACCTGCTGACGAACGAGCTGACCTATACGGTTGCGTACCAAACCTTCTACGGCAAGAAGGACATGAAGACTGCAGTTCCGCTTTACTATGACCTTTCGCAGGCTTCTCCCGGCAAAGAGGATCCGCGGATCTTTGGTGCGATCGGTGACTTCTATGTCGCAGAAGGCGCTCCTGTCGGCGACGAGATCGCAAAACTGATCCAGCAGATCAAAGACGCTACGGACGACAAGGTTAAAGCTGACCTCGATACACAGGTGAAAGTGAAGATTGCCCTCTTTAATGGTTATCTTGACCGGGCGATCGATGCTTACGGTCGTGCGCACAGTGTTTCGAAAGCAGGCCCGTACAAAGATGGTCTTTACAAGCAGCTGCAGGTTCTCTACAAGCGGCGCACCGACAAGGATGCCGGACTCGACGGGTACATCTCTTCGATGATCGCAAAACCCTTCCCGAACCCGACGTCTCCGGTCACGCCGGCTGCGGATCCGGAACCAGCTACGACAACGGGAGCTGCTCCGGCGGCGACGGCCGCTCCTGCTACTACCGCGGTCAAGCCGGCTACGAAGCCGATGTCGACCAACATTACGACAAAAGCGCCTGTCGCAAAGAAGGGAACTCGATAGTAGATCCAACACTGCAAACCTAAAATCAGCCGGATGCGAAGGGTAGATCCCGCATCCGGCTTTCTTTTTTCCGATCTTCTTCTTAAACTGAATTCTCACTAATGAAGCTCTCGAACTTCGAGAAAATTATCGGGTATACCTTCAAGGACGCAGCTTTGCTGGAGCGAGCTCTTACGCATCGCTCTTGGGCGCATGAGAACTTGCCCGGACGGAACGAGGACGAAATCCGTGCCGCCGAAAATGAATCTTTCGAGTTCCTTGGTGACTCCGTGTTGGGCCTGGCTGTGGCCGAAGAGCTTTTTCGAAAATACCCGGGCGCCTCTGAAGGGGAGCTGACGTTGATGAAGCATCGCTTGGTGAGCATGGCGACGCTGGCGAACGTCGCCGAATTGTTAAGTGTGGGCGACCACATTCGCATCGGTCGCGGTGAGGAAAAAACTGGCGGGCGTCAGAAGCGCGCGATACTTGCTGATACGATCGAAGCGGTCATTGCGGCCGTTTTCTTCGACAGCGGTTACATTGCGACCCGATCGTTCGTAACCCGGATCCTCGCTAATGAGTTTCGGACCGCCACGCCGGAAGGCTCTGCCGATTACAAGACATTGCTTCAGGAAAAACTACAGGCTGAACAGCTTACCGCACCGGTTTACACGCTGATGAAAACCGAGGGCCAGCCCCACGAGCGGACCTTTTACGTCGAAGCTTCGTGGGACACTGGGCAGGCGGAAGGACGGGGCACCTCTATCAAGTCGGCGGAAATGATGGCCGCAAGTGAAGCTTTGAAATCTCTGCAGGCCGCAAAAGAAGAAAGGTCGAAACGGAAAGGCGAATAAGTGCGTATTGTTAAGATTGTTGAGAACGCGAAATATGAGCAAAGACGAAGCTGAGATAAAAGCCGAATCAGAACCAAAACCAAAGGGCCCGCCGAAGTCGATCTTCCGCGAATACTTCGAGTCGTTTGCCGTCACGTTGGTAATGGCGATATTCGGCATGACGTTCATACTGCAAGCAGTGACCGTCCCGACGGGTTCTATGCAGAACACGATCCTGGTCGGCGATTATCTGCTGGTAAACAAGTTCATCTTTTCGCCGGGCGGCGGCTCGCTTCCGTTTTTACCGCAGCGAGAGATCAAGCGCGGGGACATAATC